>BBSL01000221.1 GCA_001319865.1 Burkholderia sp. E7m39
CGCTACCGGACACCATGCGTCAAGAGGAAATCGAAAATATTTTTGCCCGTGTATTCGTCGTGTCTAAAGAAGCCGCGAAATGCAAGCCGATTGCGAATGCATTGAATCAAGGGCCTGAGCATTTGCTATGTGGCTCACAAACGTGCGCGCACCGCATCGAGCAGAGAGGCGCGCACGATCAACAGTCAGGTACGCTTTACATCACAATGTGACATTTACACGATCCGTACCCGACATGCGCCGACGCGCTAATCCTTGCCCGCAGGTATCACCGAGCCCAGCACCTGACGCGCCGTGTTGACAATCACGCTGCCTTCTTTTGGATCGCCCTCCATCAAGGTCCGTGCAAACGCACGCGCCTGCGCTAACGTGACGTGCGGCGGCAACGGCGGTACTTCCGGATCGGTTTTCACTTCGAGTACGACGGGACGCTTCGCAGCCAACGCGGTTTCCCATGCTTCCGGCAACTGCTCCGCGTTGTCCACATAAATACCCGTCAAGCCGATCAGCTCCGCGAAGCGGTGATAAGCAACGTTGGGTATCTGCTGCGACGCATTGAACTTCGGGTCGCCTTCCATCACGCGCTGCTCCCACGTCACCTGATTCAGGTCCTCGTTGTTGAGCACCATGCAGATCCAGCGCGGGTCGGCCCATTGCTTCCAGTACTTCGCGACGGTGATCAGTTCGGCCATATTGTTCATCTGCATCGCACCGTCGCCGACCATCGCGATCACGGGGCGGCCGGGAAACGCAAACTTCGCGGCGATGGCATACGGAACCGCCGCGCCCATCGACGCGAGGTCGCCAGAGAGCGACGCCATCATGCCGCGGCGGATTTTCAGGTCGCGCGCGTACCAGTTCGCGCATGAGCCGGAGTCGCTGGTCAGAATGACGTTGTCGGGCAGGCGCGGTGACAGTTCCGTGAATGCGCGCTGCGGGTTCACGCCATTGGTGGACGCCTGATGCGCGCGCTCGTCGAGCGTCTCCCACCAGCGCGAGGTCCAGCGCTCGATACGCGAGCGCCACGTCTGGCTGTCCTTTTCTTTCAGCAGCGGCAAAAGCGCACGCAACGTCTCCGCACTGTCGCCAACCAGATTGACGTCCATGGGATAGCGCAGGCTCAGCATGTCGGCCTTGATATCGATCTGCACGCCGCGCGCATCGCCCTCCTTCGGCAGAAACTCCGAGTAGGGGAAGCCTGAGCCGATCATCAGCAACGTATCGCACGACATCATCAGCTCGTAGCTCGGCTTGGTGCCGAGCAAGCCGATCGACCCCGTGACCCACGGCAGATCGTCAGGCAATGCGGCCTTGCCGAGCAAGGCTTTCGCGACACCTGCGCCGAGGCGGTTCGCGACCTCGATCACTTCGTCCGTTGCATGCAAGGCGCCCGCGCCCACCAGGATCGCGACCTTGTGGCCTTCGTTCAGCACGTCTGCCGCCCGTTGCAGATCTTCGTGCGCCGGCACGACTTTCGGCCGCGAGTATCCGACGCCCGAATGTGCCGTGCCGTGCTTGTGCGCAGGCGGCTCGTATTCCAGGTCCTGCAGGTCGTTCGGCAGGATCAGCGCGGTTACGCGCCGCTCGGCCAACGCGATGCGCACGGCGCGATCGACCATATGCCGCACTTGTGCAGGCACGCTCGCCTGCTGCACGTAGGAACCCGCCACGTCCTTGAACATCGCCGCGAGATCGACTTCCTGCTGATAGTGCGAGCCCAGCGCCGCGCGTGCCTGCTGCCCGACTATCGCGAGCACGGGCATGTGATCCATTCGTGCGTCATAGAGCCCCGTGATCAGATGCGCGGCGCCCGGCCCGGATGTCGCAATGCACACGCCCAGTTCGCCGGTAAATTTGGCGTGCGCGCTCGCCATGAACGCCGCCATTTCCTCATGACGTGCCTGCACGAATTCGATCTTTCCTTCCGCACGATTGAGCGCACCGAATACGCCGTTGATGCCGTCTCCCGGATAACCGTACATGCGCCTGATGCCCCATCGATGAAGCCGCTCGACGATAAAGTCGCCCACTGTCTTTGCCATGAAAGCCTCCTGCCGAAGAAAAGTCGTGCGATGTCGCTGGTCGCACATCGCGCCATCTGTGATGACAGCAAGAGATGCACCGCGCCCCGCCGAAACCGTGCTGTAAGGCACAACCATTGCTGCCCCGTCAGGGGCGGTGAAGTCGTCTGATCGCCGCCGGTACGTTTGTTCGTACGTCGATGTGCGTTTGACAAGAGCGACAACCATGCACGACGTTGCACCTCCCACTGCGCCACCTTTCGCGACGGATCGCTCCGCGGCCGCCCCCATCACGCGCGTCACGGCGCACGCCTATACGATTCCGACCGATGCCCCCGAAGCCGACGGCACCTTCGAATGGCACTCGACCACACTGATCGTGACGGAGGTCGAGGCGGCTGGCGTAACGGGCCTCGGCTATACGTACAGCGATGCATGTGTCGCATCGCTGATTCGCCACTCGCTGACGGACACGTTGCTGGGTGAGGATGCGTCGCAGGTGCAGCGTCTGTGGCAGCGGATGCAGCGCCGCGTGCGCAATCTGGGCCGCGAAGGCATCGCGGGCACCGCAATTTCCGCACTCGACTGCGCGCTGTGGGATCTCCACGCCAAACGGCTCGATGTCCCGCTCGTCGCGCTGTTGGGTCAGGCGCGCGAGCGCGTGCCCGTCTACGGCAGCGGCGGCTTCACGACCTACACCGATACGCAGATGCGCGAGCAGTTGGACCGATGGGTGCACGACGACGGATGCCGCTGGGTGAAGATCAAGGTCGGCAGCGAGCCGGATCGCGACCCCGCGCGAGTGCAATGCGCGCGCGATGCGATCGGCGCCGCCAGCGGATTGTTCGTCGATGCAAACGGCGCATTCGACAGAAAGACGGCGCTGCGCTTCGCCGAGACGTTCGCGGAGCATGACGTGCAATGGTTCGAAGAGCCCGTCACCTCGGACGACCTTGCGGGCCTGTGCGCGATCCGCTCTGCCGCGCCCGCGCAGATGAACATCGCGGCGGGCGAATACGGCTATACGCCGGACTACTTCCGCCGAATGCTCGAAGCATCCGCCGTGGACGTGCTGCAAGCCGATGCCAGCCGGTGCGGCGGCATCACGGGTTTCGTCCAGGCAGCGCATCTCGCGGCCGCATGCCATGTGCCGCTGTCCGCGCATTGCGCGCCGGCCTTGCATCGGCACGCGGCGGCCGCCGTGCCGGGCTTTTGCCACCAGGAATGGTTCCACGATCACGCGCGTATCGAAACCATGTTGTTCGATGGCGCGCCGCGCGTGGATCACGGCAGCATTGCGCCCGATCGGTCCCGCGCCGGCTGCGGGCTCGAATTCAAACGCGACGATGCGCGCCGCTTCGCGGTCAGCGTGCCGTAAGCGCATTTTTGCTCGAAGCGAAAAGAAGACGATGAAGAGAACGACGCTCTATGTCCTCGGCGCGCTATGTGCCGCTTCAGGCGCCGCCGCGCTAGCGACGCGCAACGGCCGCGCTGCCGTGCGGCCACGCGCATTGGTGGCTGCCGCGCGGCGCGGCGCACGCGGCGGGACATCGCGTGTCCATATCGACGCCGCGCGGGGCTTCAACCACAGTTCCGCGCTGCTCGCGTTCTCGGCGCTCGCGGACAGCGCGATGGAGCACTATCGCGGTTCGTTCGACAACCCAGCGATGATCACGCCGCTCGTATCGGCGAGCGGCGCGCTGCTTGCCGGGCTGCACGGCGGCGCCGACCGGACGCAGACAGCGCACGCGCTCAGGCATGCGGTGTATCTCGCGGCGGCGGCGGCAGGCGTCGCCGGTACGGCATTTCATCTCTACAACGTCACAAAGCGCCCGGGCGGATTCAGCTGGCACAACCTCTTTTACGGCGCCCCGCTCGGCGCGCCCATGTCGCTGCTGTTGTCCGGCGCGCTCGGCGCGGTCGGCGAGCAGTTGCGCAACCAGCCCGCCATCGATCCCCGCCTGTTCGGCATGCCCGCCGGGGAAGCTCTTGCGCTCGCAGCGAGTGCCGGGCTGCTGGGCACGGTGGGCGAAGTTGCGATGCTGCATTTTCGCGGCGCGTTCCAGCATCGCGCGATGTACGCCCCTGTGACGATCCCGCCCCTCGCCGCTGCGATGCTCGTCCATGCCGCGTTATCGGCGCCGCGCGAGCGCTGGTTCACGCGCCTCTGGCTGCGCGTCACGGCAGCGCTGGGTCTCGTCGGCACGCTGTTTCATGCGCGAGGAATCGCGCGCAGTCAGGGCGGCTGGCGCAACTGGTCGCAAAACCTGTTAGGCGGTCCGCCCTTGCCCGCGCCGCCCAGCTTCACCGCACTCGCGCTTGCCGGTCTTGCGGCCTTGCGCATGAGGGAGACCGAACATGAATGACGCGCGCCGCCGTCCCGCCTATCCCGCCTATCCCGCTTATCCTGCTTATCCTGGTTACGACGTGCTCGACAAACGCAACTCGCCTTCATGGGACGATGCGACCCGCGCCGTCATCGACGAGCGCGTCGGCACCGCCGATCGACCGGCATGGTGCAATCCCAATCAATGGCGGACGTTGCGCGCCTTATGCGCGGTGATCGTCCCTCAGCCGGACGAGCGTGCGCGTGTGCCGCTCGCCGCGCTGGTCGATCGCAAGATCGCATCGGACAAGCGCGATGGCTATCGCAACGCGCGTCTGCCCCGCCTGCAGGACGCGTGGCGCATCGGTCTCGCCGCACTCGACGACGAAAGCCGTCGGCGGCATCGCGCCGCCTTCGCGGACCTCGACGAAGCGACGCGTATCGGCATGATCCAAGCGCTGGAGCATGGCGCGCTGACGGGCGATGCATGGCAGAACATGCCGTCGAAGCTGTTCTTCAAGGAACGCGTCCTGCACGATATCTGCACGACGTATTACTCGCATCCGTCGACGTGGAGCCAGATCGGCTTTGGCGGACCTGCCAATCCGCGCGGCTATGTGCGGATGGTTTTCAACCGCCGCGACCCGTGGGAGGCCGCTGAAGCGTCGCCGGGCAACGACGCGCATGCGGCACGGGAGAACGGCCGTGCTCGATGACGCACTTCGCCATCCGCGCGGCAAGGACGGCCGCGCGCCCGACGTCTTCACGCGCGGCGGCTGGCTGCCGATGCGCGAGTATCCGCAGCATGAAGAGGTCGATTTCGTGATCGTCGGCACGGGTGCGGGCGGCGGCACGCTTGCATGCCGTCTCGCGGAAAAGGGCTTCAAGGTCGTCGCGCTCGATGCGGGTGCCTGGTGGAGGCCGCTGGAAGAATTCGCCTCCGACGAAGCGCATCAATCGAAGCTGTATTGGACCGACGAGCGCATCGTCGACGGCGACGATCCGCTCGTGCTCGGTGCGAACAATAGCGGCAAGGCGGTCGGCGGCAGCACCGTGCACTTCGCGATGGTGTCGCTGCGCTTCAGGCCCGAGTGGTTCAAGTCGCGCTCGCTGCTCGGTTATGGCGCGGACTGGCCGCTCGACTGGCGGGAGATGTGGCGCTACTACACCTATGTCGAAGACGCGCTCAAGATTTCGGGCCCCGTCCGCTATCCGTGGGGGCCGAAGCGTCCGCGCTATCCGTATCGCGCGCACGAGATGAACGCGGCTGCCCTCGTGCTCGCAAAAGGCGCGGAAGCCCTGGGCATCGGCTGGAGCCCGACGCCGC
Source organism: Burkholderia sp. E7m39 (assembly GCA_001319865.1). Lineage (GTDB taxonomy): Bacteria > Pseudomonadota > Gammaproteobacteria > Burkholderiales > Burkholderiaceae > Paraburkholderia > Paraburkholderia bengalensis. Next base: position 5,675 of record BBSL01000221.1, read on the forward strand.
TCGCCACCGTATCGGCGCCGCGCGGCAAGGCGCATCCTTGCATCTATCGCGGCTTCTGCGTATCGGGCTGCGCGACCAATGCCAAACAGAGCGCGCTCGTCACATGGATTCCGCGCGCCGTGCAGGCGGGCGCCGAGATTCGCGATCTTTCGATGGCCGGCCGCATCGATGTGAATCAGTCCGGCCGCGCAACGGGCGTCGAATACTTGCGCGAAGGGCGCTGGCAGTTTCAGCGCGCGCGTCATGTCGTGGTCGCCGGGTATGCAATCGAAACGCCGCGCCTGCTTTTGATGTCGGCCAACAGCCGGTTTCCGGAGGGTCTCGCGAACAGTTCGGGGCTGGTCGGCAAGAACCTGATGGTTCAGTCGAACCAGGCCGTATGGGGTGTGCTGGACGACGAGATCCGCTGGTACAAGGGGCCGCCTTCCCTCTCCATCACCGAGCACTGGAATTACACCGACACCGGCAAGGATTTCTTCGGCGGCTACGCCTACATGAGCCAGGGCCCGCTGCCCGTGGTCTGGGCGCAGACGCAGTTGGGCCGCGGTCTGTGGGGCCAGCCGCTGCTCGATGAAATGCAGATGTACAACCATCAGGCCGGTCTGAAGATCGTCGGCGAAACGCTGCCTCAGGAACGCAACCGCGTCACGCTTGCCGATGAAAAAGACCAGTACGGTCTGCCCATTGCGCGCGTCACATGGCGCTATTGCGACAACGACCGCCGGCTGATTGCCCATGCGCTCGGCTTCATGACACAAGCCCTCGAAGCGGCCGGCGCGCGACAGATCTGGGCGCAACACGACGATACCTGTCATCTGAACGGAACGGCGCGCATGGGCGACGATCGTGCCGTCAGTGTCGTCAACGCGGATTGCCGCAGCTGGGACATACCGAACCTGTGGATCTGCGATGGGTCCGTGTTTCCTACCGTGGGCGGCGTCAATCCGTCGCTGACCATCCAGGCGATTGCGTGCCGCACGGCGGACAGAATCGAAACGCTCGCCGCGCGCGGCGAGTTGTCGTGATGGATCGCGAGGACCGGCGCACCGAATAGCGAGGAGGTGAATCGTGAACAGAATGCGCACACCGAGGATCGTGGCAATCACGGGCGCGACGGCGGGCGTGGGCCGCGCTGCCGCACTCGAATTCGCGCGGCACGGCGCCGACGTCGCGCTGCTCGCGCGCGATGCCGGCCCGCTTCACGAAACGGCTCAGGAAGTGCGCGCGGCGGGCGTGCGCGTGCTGTCCATTCCCGTCGACGTGAGCGACGCGCAGGCCGTGGAAGCCGCCGCCGCGTCGATCGAATCGCGGCTCGGCCCGATCGACGTGTGGGTCAATAACGCGATGGTGACGGCCTTTGCACCCGTCGATGCCATCTCGCACAAGGACTTTGCGCGCATCACCGATGTGACGTATCACGGCTTCGTGTGGGGCACGATGGCCGCGCTGAAACGGATGATGACGCGCGATCGCGGCGTGATCGTGCAGGTCGGCTCCGCGCTCGCCTATCGCTCGATTCCGCTGCAATCCGCGTACTGTGGCGCCAAGCACGCAATACGCGGATTCACCGACGCATTGCGCTGCGAACTGAAACATCGCAAGAGCGGCGTTCGCGTGACGATGGTGCAGATGCCCGCACTCAATACGCCGCAGTTCGAATGGGCAGAGAACCAGATGCCGCATGCGCCGCGCCCCGTCGCGCCGATCTTCCAACCGGAAGTCGCGGCGCGCGCCATCTATTGGGCCGCGACGCACCGGCGCCGCGAAGTGTGGGTCGGCGCTTCGTCGATCAAGGCGATCGTCGCGAACCAGTGGATACCTGGCTTGCTCGACCGCTATCTGGGGCGCACAGGCGTCGACGCGCAGCAGGACGCGAAGATCGCCAGCACCACGCGACCGTCGAACCTGTGGAAGCCGGTGCACGGACTGCATCGCGTGCATGGGCGCTTCGATGCCGAAGCGTCATCGTCGAGCCCCGCGCTCTGGCTCGACACGCATCGCAAACTCGCACTCCTGGGCGTTGCCGCGCTCACGACGCTTTGCGTCGGCCTCATTCGCCGGCGTAGCTGAGCACGCCCGCGCGTCTTGGGGATGCGCGCAAACGCATGAACGTCATGCGCGACATACGCGACATACGCGCCGCGAAACGAAACGCCGCTGATTGACGTCGACGTGTAACCGGCGCCGCCCGACCGACGAACTAACCGACTCCCCCACTACCGTTCGCCGCGCCTGCCTATGTCCGTTCACTTTTCCTGCACCCTGTGCGGCCGTTGCTGCCATGATCTGCGCCTGCCGCTGTCCGTCGATGAAGCGCTCGAATGGATCGCGCGCGGCGGCAACGTGCAGCTGTTTTGCGATGCAATCGTCTGGCCGCAAGAGCCGCCCCCAGGCGACGCGCTCGCTCGGCACCGGCGCCGCCGCTCGTTCGCCGCGCACAGCGGCACGTTGCCTGTGCGCGTCACGGTGACGCTGGTCGCCGCATTCGAGGGCGCGTGCCCGAATCTGCGCCCCGACATGACCTGCGGCGCGTACGAGCAGCGTCCGCGCGTGTGCCGCATCTATCCCGCCGAGGTCAATCCGTTCCTGCCGCTCGATCCCGCCGCGAAGGCCTGTCCTGCCGATGCGTGGTCCGACGCCGGTCCGCTGCTGATGCATGCGGGCCAGATCGTGAATGCCGACACAGCGGCGCTCGTCGCGCAGTCGCGCGAGGCTGACGAGCGCGACCGTTTCGCCAAGGCTCGCTTGTGCGCGCTGCTCGGGTACGACACCGCCGCCCTCGCCAACGAGGGTTTCGCTGTCTACGCGCCGCAGCGCCAGCGCCTTGAATCAGCACTGCGAGCAGCACTGCAAGCGGCGCGGCAATCGGGGGCGCCGCCCGATGACCGGGAGCCCGGCTCATCGCATGCCTGGCGCTTCATGACAAACCGTCCGACGACGCTCGCGACGCTGCGCTCGATCGGCGCAATCGCCCAACTGCCCGAGCAACCGCCAGACGCCGCGCAAGCCCCGACATACATGGGCTTCTTCGACAGCGATGTCGACAGCGATCGACGGGATTCACCCGACACGCCGGAAACGCATCGACTGTAACCAGCGCGTGACGGCGAGCGAATTACCGTTAACGCCTTCATCTGGAGTCAGGACATGCTGGCCCGTTTTCTCACTGCCACCTGCGCCGCCGCTGCGGCGCTGTTCGCTTCGCATGCGTTCGCCGCTGCGCCGCGTCCCGTCGTCGTCGAACTGTTCACATCGCAGGGTTGTTCGTCGTGCCCGCCGGCCGATCGCTTTCTCTCCGAATTGAGCGACACACGCGCCGATGTGCTGCCGCTGGCGTTCCACGTCACCTACTGGAATCAGCTCGGCTGGAAAGATCCGTTTTCGTTCGACGACGCCGATGCGCGCCAGGCCCAGTACGCTCAGCGGTTTCGCGGCTTCGAATACACGCCGGAGATGGTGATCGACGGCAAGGCCGAGGTGGTGGGCTCGAATCGCGCGGCTGCGGGCGTGGCCATCGATCACGCAAAGTCCCTGGGTGTGACGGCCGCGACCGTGAGCGCCACGCGCGCGGGCGGCGGCGTTTCCGTGTCCATCGGTCCGGGCACGGGGCGCGCGCGCGTGCTGCTGGTCGGCTACGACGCGCGCCACGTGACGCCGATCGGGCGCGGCGAGAACGCGGGGCATACGCTGACCGAATCGAATGTCGTGCGGGGGTTTGCGCCAATCGGCGAATGGTCCGGCACGGCGCTGACGCTGCATGCGGGCGCCGTGGCGGGCGAGCATCTCGCCGTACTTCTCGAAGCCGCGGATGGCGCGATTGTCGGCGCCGCACGCGTTGCCGATGCAGCCGAGGCGCCTGCGCAATAAGCGACGGGCGTGCTTGCCCCTGGTTGCCTCGGGTTGCCCCTCGCTGTCCGCCTCTCAAGCGCCCGCATGCTGCGCGGGCGCGATGTTCTGGTTCAGGCGCAACAGGTTGCCGGGGTCATACTTTGCCTTGATGGCAGCGAGCCGCGTGAGCTTGGCGCCATACGCTGCCTGCAATCCCGCCTCGCCCTCGTCGCCGCCCAGGTAGTTGACGTACGCACCCGGCGCTCGATAGGGCCTGAGCGCGTCGAGCAATTCGCGCGTCCACGCGATATTGCGTTCGCTGTCCTGCGCATCCGACCACGCAGACGTCACCACGATATTCCACGGCCAATCGCGATGGCCGAACGCGGTCGCCGATTCGGCAACGCGGCTCCACGCGCTGTTCCCATAGTTCTCCAGCACGATCACCGTTTGCCGCGAGGGGACATGCGCAAAACGATCGACCACGATGTCGATGGCCGCGTCGTCGAGCGACGTGAGATAGCTCGATTTCCAGTAGCTATGCAGGCCCGGCGGCCAGAGAAAGTCCGCCATGCGTTGCGCCTCGTTGTACGGCGTGGGTGCGAACTTGTCGACGAGGGGCGGCCCATATTCGCGCAATGCCTGTAGCGCTCGCTCGCCGTCTTCCAGTGGACCTGCGTACACGCCGCCGAGTCCCGCAACGGGCGCGCCGCGCATCGGCTCGGGCAGCGAAGGATCGTCGGGCATGTGAAACAGAAGCGCGCCTAGCGTCGATTCCTCACGTGCCTCCCGTTCGAGATCCCGCCATTTGCGGATCGCGCCCGACGCCGCATGAGCGGGATGAAGCACGATGCCCGCAAGCACGGTCCCGCCCTCATGTACGTCGAACTCGAACGACGTCACCACGCCGAAGTTGCCTCCGCCGCCGCGTATCGCCCAGAACAGATCCTCGTTTGCGTGGCTGCTGGCCGTCACTTTGCGACCGTCGGGGAGCACGATCTCCGCGCTCCGGAGATTGTCCAGCGCGAGTCCGTGCTTGCGGACCAGCCAGCCGAGCCCGCCACCCAGCGTCAGTCCCGCCACGCCCGTAATCGACACGAAACCGCCCGTCGCCGCGAGCCCATACGGCTGGAGTGCATCGTTCACTTCACCCCAGTTGCAGCCGCTTTCCACTCGCACGGTGCGGGCCGACGCATCGACGGTAATGGCCTTCATCGGCGCCAGATCGATCACGATGCCGTCGTCGCAAACGGCATATCCGGCGACGCTGTGACCAGTGCTGCGCACAGCAAGCGGCAGATCGCGGCTTCTTGCGAGCGCCACGATAAGCGCCACGTCGTCGGCATCGAGACAGCGCGCAATCAGGAGGGGACGCCGGTCGATCGACGCATTGAAGACGGCCCGCGCCTCGTCGTAGTTCTGATCGCCGGATTGAATGAGTTCTCCCCGGAAACCAGATTGACGAACTTCGGAAGCATCGATCATCGCGCTCTCCTTCTGTGACGCTGCCCGTCCATCGGTACGCCTATGCGCCCATGTTTATTTGAAACGTTTTACGAATGCGTGCATGGTCCGTAAGGGCCGAAGGTCCGCGATAAAGCGGTGAAGGGCCACGCTTTGCTGATGGGCGGATCAGGTCGTCGGAATGTTCGGTACAGGCAAGGGCCATCAGGCGACGTGATCGCGCCGCGTCCGACGTGCAAGTCGTCGCCCGGGTCCGACACGGCCAGCTTAACTTTAGGAAAATGTAATCTGCATATCAAGGTGAACGGCAGGAATGGCCACTCGCGCTGACGATCGCCTCGACGCGTCGTGATTGCCCCACTGCCGGTCTGCGCGCAAGCGCTCGCTTACAGTTTCAACGCGCCGACGCTCGCGGCGCGCAGCCGCTCGATGTCGAGAATCTGAATTTCGCCGAATTTCAGACTGACGATCTGCTGGCTCTCCAAGCTCTTGAGCAACTGGTTCGTGGTCTGCCGCGACAGCGACACCATCGACGCCAGACTGTCCTGCGAGAGCCGGATCGTGCTCCGCACGGCATTGAGGCCATCATATCCTTCGGCGATCAGAAGCAGACGGCTCGCGACACGCTGCGCGGCAGGCTGCAGCGTCAGCGACTCAGTGCTCTTGAACGAAATGCGCAGGCGCTGCGCCATCAACAGCGCGAAATCCCGCCAGTAGCGCGGCGTGGCGTCGAGCAGGCTCTGCAGCGCGGCTTCCGGCACGTGCAGGCAAAGCGCGCGGCTCACGGCGATCACGTCATGCGGACGCGGCAGCCCGTCGAACAGCGAGATCTCGCCGATCCACGCCGTCGGGCCCAGCACGGCGACCAGTGATTCCCTGCCGTCGACGCCGACCGTGCCGATCGACAGCGCGCCTTCCAGCACGGCATACAAGCCGTAAGAACGGTCGCCGCGCCGATACAGCACCTGCCCTTTTTCCAGCCGCAGCAGCGTCGCGTGGCTCGTCAGATAGTCCTGCAACTCGACGGGCAGGCCGCGAAACCAGGGCGTCGATTCGAGTTGCGGACGATAGCGAAGCAGCCTGGAATCCATGAGCAGGTCGACGTGTCGGCTAGGCGACAGATTTTACGCGCGATTGCCGACATCATGCCGTCACGGGCTTCGCTGACGGCGCGGTTTGCGCACCACCGGATGAAACCGCTTGTACGTTGTCTGTACCTGTACTTGTTTCCATTGGAAGCAGCGCCTCCAGATCGCACGAACCCTCGCACAAGGAGTGTCGACATGGCCTCATCTGAAATCAGCCTGAAGCATGCAGTGTCCCCCGCCGAATGGGATGCGCGCGTCAATCTTGCGGCGGCGTATCGGCTTGTCGCGTTGTTCGGCTGGGACGATCTTGTGTTCACGCATATTTCCGCGCGCGTGCCCGGCCCCGAGCATCACTTCCTGATCAACCCGTACGGGATGATGTTCGACGAGATCACGGCGTCGTCGCTCGTCAAGATCGATCTCGACGGACGCAAGGTGTCCGATTCGCCATACGAAGTGAATCCCGCCGGCTTCACCATCCACAGCGCGATTCATGCAGCGCGCGAAGACGCGCTGTGCGTGATGCACACGCATTCGGTCAACGGCGCCGCTGTGTCGGCGCAGGAAGCAGGCTTGCTGCCGCTGTCGCAGCAATCGCTCATCGTGCTGGCGTCGCTCGGGTATCACGACTACGAAGGCATCGCGCTCAACGAGGACGAAAAGCCCCGGCTCGTGCGCGACCTCGGCAGCCGAACTCACCTGATGCTGCGCAACCACGGCCTGCTGACCGTCGGCGCGACGCCCGCCGACGCCTTCGTCGCGATGTACTTCTTTGAAGTCTCGTGCATGATCCAGGTTCGCGCGCAGGCAGGCGGCGGGAAGCTGCTGCCCGTCGCGCAGCCGATTCTCGACGGCATCCGGCAACAGGCGAAAGAAGCAATGCGCGGCGCGAGCCCCGGACAACTCGTGTGGCCGGGCTGCTGCGGCGGCTCGACCGGCGCAACCCCGGC
>BBSL01000222.1 GCA_001319865.1 Burkholderia sp. E7m39
CAGCGCATTGACGGCACGGCACGCGGCCCGATCAGGACATGGCATGGCGAAAATCTGTATCTATGGCGCGGGTTCCATTGGCTGCTACGTCGGCGGGCGGTTGCTCGCTGGCGGCAGCGACGTCACCTTCATCGCGCGCGAACGCATCGGCAACCAGTTGCGCGAGCATGGGCTGACACTGTCGCAGTTCGGCGAGCGGCGCTGGTCGGTGCCGCGCGAGCGCATCGACGTGTCGAGCGACTGCTCGGCAGCCGCCGCCGCCGATCTCGTACTCGTCACCGTCAAGTCCGCGGCGACGCCGACGGTCGCGGCGGAACTGGCAGGCGTGCTGCGCGCTGGCACCGTCGTGGTGAGTTTCCAGAACGGCCTCGGCAACGCCGACGTCCTGCGCGCCGCGTTGCCGGACCAGACGGTGCTCGAAGGCATGGTGCCGTTCAACGTCGTCGAACGCGGCCCGGGCGCTTATCACCAGGGGTCGAGCGGCGAACTGGAGGTCCGGCGCGCGCCCGGCATCCAGCCATTCGTCGACGACTTCGTGAAGGCGGGGCTGCCGCTGCAACAGCACGCCGACATGCTGCCCGTGCAATGGGCCAAGCTGCTGCTCAACCTGAACAACGCGGTGAATGCATTGTCGAACCGGCCGCTAAAAGTCGAGCTTTCGCAGCGCGCGTATCGCCGCTGCCTCGGCATGGCGCAAACGGAGACGCTCGCGCTGCTCGCGCGCGCCGGCATTCGGCCCGCGCGTCTGACGCCCATTCCGCCCGCCTGGATGCCGCGCTTTCTCGGCTTGCCCGATGCATGGTTCGCGCGTCTCGCGCGCGCGATGCTGACGATCGATCCGCTCGCGCGCTCGTCGATGTCCGACGATCTCGCGGCGCGACGCGCAACGGAAGTCGACTGGATCAACGGCGAAGTGGTCAAGCTCGCTGACCGTCTTGGACTCGCCGCGCCCGTGAACGCGCGCCTGTGCCAACTGGTGCATGAAGCGGAGCAACAGGAAGCGCGTGCGTCGTGGACGGGCGACGCGTTGTTGGCCGAGTTGCGCGCTGCGTCGCACGGCCCTTCCACACGGAGCCAACGCCTGCCCGCGTAGCAATCCTCGGGCGCGCTTGCCCAACCCGCCGCCCCATACCGACGTTGCGCGTTGCTTTCTTCGATAATGGCGCATGCTTAGGCGCGCGTCGGCGCGTTCGATCGTCACGGGAGGTCTCATGCATCTCGCGGGCACCATACTTCCGATCTTCGCGATCATTCTGGCGGGATGGATTGCCGGTGCCTCCGGCTACATGCCGCGCGATCTGGCGGGACCGCTGATGCGCTTCGCCTACTACATCGCGATGCCGGCGCTCGTGTTTCTGACCATCGCGGACGAGACGCTCCACTCGCTTCTCGACTGGCGCTTCGTCGCCGCGTTCGGCGGCGGCTCCATGGTGTGCTTCGCGGCCGTGATGATGTTCGAGCGCGTCGCGGGCGGCGCGAGCTTGCGAAAAAGCGCCATGCTGGGCGCCGCCGTTTCGATGACCAACACCGGCTTCGTCGCGCTGCCGATCCTGAAATCGCTGTTCGGCCAGCCCGGCGTGCTCGCTGCCGCCATCGCGACGATCTTCGTCGGCGCGATCATCTTCCCCGTGCTGGTCGTGCTCCTCGAAATCGACCGGCCCGATGCCCAGCACAACCTGCGCGGGGCCGCGCTGCTGCGGCAGATCGCGACCAACCCCGTCATTCTCGCCACCCTCTGCGGACTGGTCTGGTCGATTGTCGGCGTGCCGTTGCCCAGGCCCGTCGGGTCGTTTCTGACGATCCTCGGCGAAGCGTTGACGCCTTGCGCGCTGTTCGCGATCGGCCTCGATCTGACGCTCGGCGAACTGCGCCAGCGGCTCAGACTCTACGCGCTGCTCACAGTGCTCAAGCTGGCCATCGTGCCGCTCGTCGTCTACGCGCTGTGCGTCGCGGCGCAACTCGACCGGACGGCAACCGTCGCGGCCGTCGTCTGCGCGGCCGTGCCGACCGCGAAGAGCGCATACGTGCTCGCCGCGGAATACGACGTCGAGAAAACAGTGGTGAGCGGCGTCATCTCGATGACCACGTTGTTCTCGGTGTTCACGCTGCTCGCGTGGCTGCGTATCGTCTGACGCGGTCTCGCGGCCGCCTCAAGGTCTCAGGTCTCAGGTCTCACGTTCTCCAGGGTTGTCCCCGCGCAATTCGCGTTGCCGCGCGAAGCCGTCGCGCGTCCTCACCCAGCGCTAATTTTCCCGTCCGATCATGCACGCAGACGGAACGGCCGAAGCGAAAGCGCTCGACCGCTGCCTCGATCGGTATGACAAAAGGAACCTGGAGACATCACATGAGCACTCTCGCTGACAGCCCTGTCCTCGCACCCTCGCGGTCCAAACGCTACGGCCTGTTCGTCTGCCTGATGGCAGCGCTTGCCGGCCTGCTGTTCGGCCTCGACATCGGCGTGATTTCGGGCGCGCTGCCTTTCATCGCCAAGCACTTTGTCCTGAACGACCGCGCCCAGGAATGGATCGTCAGCTCGATGATGGTCGGCGCGGCGCTCGGCGCATTGGGCGCGGGCTGGCTCTCGTGGCGGCTCGGACGGCGCTATGCGCTTGCGCTGGCGGCGATGCTTTTCATCGCCGGGTCGCTGTGGTCGGGGTTCGCGGGCAGCCCGGCGCAACTGATCGAGGCGCGCCTGCTGCTCGGTCTCGCCGTCGGCATGGCGTCGTTCACGGCGCCGCTGTACCTGTCGGAGGTCGCGCCGCGGCACGTGCGCGGGGCCATGATCTCGACCTATCAGCTGATGATTACCGTCGGCATTCTGGCTGCGTTCCTGTCGAACATCGGACTGTCCTACGTGGCCGACTGGCGCTGGATGCTGGGCATCATCGCCGTCCCCGCCGCAATCTTCCTGGCAGGCGTGCTGGCCCTTCCCGACAGCCCGCGCTGGCTGCTGCAGAAAAACCGCGCCGCCGAAGCGCGCGCCGTCCTGCAGCGCCTGTACCGCAATCCCGCCGACGTCCAGGCCGAACTCGATCAGGTCAACGACGACAACACGCGTCCCCAGCGCGGATGGAGCCACCTGCGCGCGAATCCGAACTTCCGCCGCTCGGTGCTGCTCGGCATCGTGCTGCAGGTGTTCCAGCAACTCACGGGCATCAACGTCGTGATGTACTACGCGCCGCGCATCTTCCAGCTGGCCGGCTTCGGTACCCATGAGCAGCAACTCTGGGCGACGGTCATCGTCGGTCTCGTCAACGTCGTGGCGACGTTCGGCGCCATTGCCTTCGTCGATCGCTGGGGCCGCAAGCCGATTCTCTACGCGGGTTGCGCCATCATGGCATTCGGCATGTGCGCGCTCGGGTTTCTGCTGCATGCCGGCGTGGCGGGCGTCGCGGCGCAGAGCCTGGCTGTCGCGTCGCTGCTGCTTTTCATCGCGGGCTTCGCGATGTCGGCGGGGCCGCTCGTCTGGATTCTTTGCTCGGAGATCCAGCCGCAGCAGGGACGCGACTTCGGCATCGCTGTCTCCACGCTGGTCAACTGGGTGGCCAACATGGCCGTCGCGGCCACGTTTCTCAGCTTGCTGTCGACGGCGGGCGAAGCGAACACCTTCGAGCTGTACGCGATCCTCAACGTGATCTTCGCGATCGTCGTGTACTTCTATGTCCCCGAGACGCGCGGTGTCTCGCTCGAAAAGCTCGGTAACGACCTGATGTCCGGCAAGCGCCTGCGCGATCTGGGCACGGGAACCTAGCGATCGCTTCGCGTCCAAACGCGCGACGCCTTCGACGACCGGGCGGCCCCATCGCGGGCCGCCCGCGCTTTGCTGCGCGGCATGGCAGTCATGCCCCCGCGTTCGCCCCGGCACGCAGCGCGATTCGTCACAGCGGCGAGCCTTGCGCGCGGACGTGTCGCAACGAAGGCGAATACTTCAGCATGCCGATGCAGACGTCCGTCAGAAATTCCGCATCGCGCGGCAGCATGATCGAATCCTGTTCGAGCAGCCAGTCCCGCAGCACGCCGCCAAGAAAGGCATGCACCACGCTCGATGCGCGCGCGGTATCGAGATCGCCGGGCAGTTGTCCCTTGTCGATCGCATTGCGCAGGCCGAGTTCGAGATACTTCCTGCCGTTGCGCGCCGCGTCGTGCTGCCGCTCCAGCACCAGCTCCATCTCTTTCGTGTTTTCGCACTTCGTGAACAGCACTTCGAACACGCGGCGGCTGTGCGGCTCGATCACGACCTTGCCGAGAAAGTACAACAGCAGCTGCCGTATGCGGCCGAGCGGGTTCTGTTCCGCGGCATCGACGGTCGCCGCGACGAGCAGCTCCATCGGCAGCATCACGCGGCTCGTCAGCGCGACGAACAGGTCGCTCTTGTTGCGAAAGTGCCCGTAGATCGCGCCGCGCGTGCACCCCGCGCGCAGCGCGATCTCCTCCAGCGACGTGCGCGACACGCCACGCTCCGCGAATAGCCGCTCGGCCGCGTCGAGAATCTGGTCGCGCGTTTCCCGCGCCTGCTGCCGGGTCCGTCTCATCGGTACGTGCACCGTTCGAGAGTCGCTCAAGAGCGCCGCGCGCGCGGCGTGCGTGCATCCGTCATGCGGGCGCGCCTGCGCCTGGCGTCCCGTCGCGCGGCGGGCCATCGTCCGGCGGCGGAGCACCGCCGTGATCGCCCGCGGTTGCGCTGCCGCCGCCATCGCCGCCGTGCCCGTCGCCGTGATGCGGCATCTTGTGCGACACCTCGTCGAGCTTGTCGCCGAGCAGCCGCCGCACGACCACATAGAACACGGGGATCAGCAGCAAGCCGAGAAACGTCGCGAACAGCATGCCGCCGATCACGCCCGTGCCGATCTCGTGACGCGACGCGGCGCCCGCGCCCGATGAAATCACGAGCGGAAACACGCCGAGAATGAACGCCATCGATGTCATCAGGATCGGCCGCAGCCGCAGGCGCGCCGCCGTCAGCACGGCGTCGCGCAGCGTCATGCCGTTCTGCTGACCTTCCACGGCGAACTCGACGATCAGGATCGCGTTCTTCGCCGCGAGACCGATCACCGTCACGAGCCCGATCTTGAAGTAGATGTCGTTCGGCACGCCGAAGCTCAGGCAGAACGCGAGCATGCCGAGCAGGCCGAGCGGCACGACGAGCAGCACCGACACGGGAATCGACCAGCTTTCGTACAGCGCCGCGAGACACAGGAACACCACCACGATCGACAGCGCCATCAGCGTCGTCGCCGATGAGCCGGACAACAGCTCCTGGTACGACTGCCCCGTCCAGTCAGCCGCAAAGCCGCGCGGCAACTCGTGATTGACGATGTTGTTCAGCGTATCGATGGCTTGCCCCGTCGAGTAGCCGGGCGCGGAGTTGCCGACGATCTCGATCGACGAATAGCCGTTGTAGCGCGGCAGCACCGTCGGCCCGAACGCCCACTTCGCGTTCACGACGCTCGAAAGCGGCACCATGTTGTAAGGCGCGATCGACGTGTTGGCGGGCGACGGGTCGACCGCTGTAACGAAGCCATTCGACCCGACCGCCGTGCCCGTCGTGCTCTTGCTGGCCGACGCGCTGTTCGCCGGGAACAGGCTCGGCGTATAGAGATGCTGGAACGCATCGAGGGACATGCGAAACGGCGCGTCCGCCTGGATATAGACCCGCTTCACGCGCCCGCCATAAGTGAACTGGTCGATGTAGAACGGCGCAAGCTCCATTTCGAGCGTCTGATAGACATCCGTCAGCGACAGCCCCATTGCCTGAGCCTGGGTGCGGTCCACGGCGATCTCCAGTTGCGGCGAATTCGGCAGCGAGTTGGGCCGGATGCCGAACAGCACGGGGCTCTTCGACGCGCTCGCCAGCAATGTGCGCTGCGCCTCGCCCAGTTCCGCGCGCGACTGCCCCGCGCGCGCCTGCAGATACATGTCCACGCCGCCGAACTGGCTCAGGCCGCGAATGGTCGGCAGGTTCACCACGAAGATCTGCGCATCGGTGATCGACGACAGGATGCGGTTCATCTGCGGAATCAGCTTCATCGCCGTCTGCGAGCGCCTGTCCCAGTCCGATAGCTTGATGAACGACATGCCGACGTTCTCGCTCGTGCCGACAAAACTAAAGCCCTCCGGCTGGAAGATGCCGACGATGTCCTTGCCGAGCGGGCTGTTGGTGAGCTTGTCGCGCAACTCGCCCATCACGTGATTGGTGCGCTCGAGCGTCGATCCGGGCGGCAGGTTGACGAGCGCGAGCGCGAAGCCCTGATCTTCGTCGGGCACGAAGCTGGTCGGCAGGCGCGTGTACAGAAACCCCGTGAGTATCACGACGACCACGAACACCGCCATCCAGCGCGGCGCGTGACGCACGGCCTTGCCCGCGTGACTGAGGTAATGAGTCGTCGTCCACTCGAAGGTCCGGTCGAACCAGCGATAGAACGCATTCTTCTTCACCTGATGCTCGGGCCTGAGAATGGCCGCGCACAGCGACGGCGTGAACGACATCGCCAGAAACGCGGAGAAGCCCATCGACACCGCGATCGTCAGCGCGAACTGCGCGTAAATGATGCCTGTCGCGCCGGTCTGCAGCGCGGACGGCACGAACACCGCGGACAGCACCACCGTGATCGCGACGATGGCGCCCGTGATCTGCTTCATCGCCTTGCGCGTCGCCTCGCGCGGGCTCAGATGTTCTTCCGTCATGATGCGTTCGACGTTCTCGATCACGACGATGGCATCGTCCACCACGATGCCGATCGCGAGCACCATGCCGAACAGCGTCAACTGGTTGAGCGTGTAGTGCAGGGCCGCGAGGCCGATGAACGTGCCGAGCAGCGCGACGGGAATCACGAGCGTCGGAATGATCGTCGCGCGCAGGTTCTGCAGAAAGACCAGCATCACGAAGAACACCAGCAGGATGGCTTCGATCAGCGTGCGGATCACATCCGTGATCGACGCGGTGATGAACGGCGTGGTGTCGTACGGCACGCTCCACGAGACGCCTTCGGGAAGATCGCGTGCGAGCGTGTCCATCGTCGCCTTCACGGCTTTCTCGACCGTCAGCGCATTCGCGCCCGGCAGCAGGAACACGGCCATGCCGCCGGCGGGTTTGCCGTTGTACCTGGGCGCCTGCCCGTAAGTCTGCGAGCCGAACGAGACGCGTGCCACATCGCTCAGCCTGACCGTGGTGCCGTTGTTGTTCGACATGACGATGATGTCGCGGAACTGCTGCAACGAAGAAAACAGGCGGTCGCCCGACACGGTCGCGGTGAACACCTGCCCCTTCACGGCGGGATCGGCCCCGAGCGAGCCCGCCGCGAACTGCGCGTTCTGTCCGTTGACCGCGTTGAGCACCTGGGTGGTCGACAGCCCGTAACTCTGCAGCTTGTCGGGGTCGAGCCAGATACGCATCGCGTATTCCGAGCCCAGCAGCGTCGTATTGCCGACGCCCGTCACGCGGCCGATCACCGGTTGAATCTGCGACGCGAGAATGTCGGACAGACGCCCCGCATCGATCGCCGGATTGTTCGACTGCAACGCGATGAACAGCAGAATGTCCGGGCTCGACTTCGCGACGATCACGCCTTGCTGCGTGACCTGCGAAGGCAGCAGCGGCTCCGCGAGCGTGACCTTGTTCTGCACCTGCACCTGCGCGATGTCGGGGTTCGTGCCCGTCGCGAACGTCAGGATGATCTGCGTCTGGCCGTTCGAACTCGACGTCGAGCTGAAGTACAGCAGGTTGTCGATGCCCGTCAATTGCTGCTCGATCACCTGCGTCACCGTCGATTCCATCGTCTGGGCGCTCGCGCCCGGATACTGCGCGGTGACGGTGACTTGCGGCGGCGCGATGTCGGGATACGAATCGATACCCATGGTGCGCACCGCGATACTGCCGAACAGCGAAATCAGAATGGCGATGACCCAGGCAAAGAC
The DNA here is from genome assembly GCA_001319865.1 of Burkholderia sp. E7m39. Taxonomy (GTDB): domain Bacteria; phylum Pseudomonadota; class Gammaproteobacteria; order Burkholderiales; family Burkholderiaceae; genus Paraburkholderia; species Paraburkholderia bengalensis. The sequence goes on from BBSL01000222.1 coordinate 7,915, forward strand.
GGGGCGGTCGATAAAGAAACTCGGCATGGACGGCCTCCTACTTCGCCGCGCCGGCCGAAGCCGGTGCAGCCGGAGATGCCGATGCCGACGATGCAGCAGCCGTCGCAGCAGCGGACGACGCGGGCGACCCCGCAGCAGGCGGCTGCCACGCAACCGTCTTGACGGGCGCGCCTTCGTGCGCGACCTGCACGCCTGTCACGATGATCTCGTCGCCGTCGTTCAGCCCCTTCGTGACGATCCAGTCGGCGCCGCGGCTGTCGGTGGTCTCGACGTCCCTGCGCGCCACCTTGCTGTCCGCGCCGACCGTCAGCACATAGCCGCCCGTCGTATCGCGCAGCAAGGCCTGCTGCGGAACGAGAAACACGTTGTTCTGCCGCCCGAAGTCGACCGTCAGCGAGACGAACATGCCGGGCAAGAGGCGCCGCTGCGGATTCGAAACCAGCGCGCGCAGATTGACGGCGCCCGTCGACGCGTTCACCGTCACGTCCGAGAAATCGAGCACGCCCGCGTTGCCATACGGCGCGCCATTGGGCAGCGCGATGCGCACCGACACCTGGCCTTGCTGCGAAAGATCGACCGTTCCGCCCGTTTGCGATTGCTGCAGCGTCGCGAGATCCGCCGAGCTGATCGTGAAGTTCACGTACATCGGGTCGATCTGCTGGATGGTGGTCAGCAGCGTGCCGTTGCCGCCTGTGTCCATCGTGCTGCTGCCGACCACCGCGCCCGCCGTGACCTGCTGCTGCCCCGCGATGCCGCCGATGGGCGCGGTCACGCGGGTGTAATCCAACGCGATCCGCGCGCTCTGGACCGTCGCTTCGTCGGCCTTCACCTTGGCGGCCGCGCTGCGTTCGGCGGCGTCGGAGTTGTCGACGGTCTGTTGCGAAACCGAACCGACGGGCAGCAGCTTGCGGTTGCGCTCGGCGGTGATGTGATCGTTGATGTAGGTCGCGCGGTCTTCCGCCAGGAGCGCGAGATCGTTGTCGAGCTGCGCGCGGTAGAAGGTCGGATCGATCTCGAACAGCAACTGCCCCGCGCGCACCGGCGCGCCTTCCGTGTAGGTGCGCCTGAGCAGCACGCCCGACACGCGGGCCGTCACGTTCGCGCTGTAGTACGCCGACAGGCGGCCGACGAAGTGGCGTTCGAGCGGCACGGACTGCGATTGCACCTTTACCGTCGCGACCTGCGGCGGCGGCGGCGGCGGCGCCTGCTTCGAGCAGGCGGCGAGCACGATCAGACACAGACATGACAGCGGCACGCGCTCTGGACGTGACATCATGAGAACTCCGTTCTTGCGTGACGCCGCCGTACGATGCCGCGTCGTGTTGAACAGCGTGCCAATTAATCGGCAGAGTGTGAGGATTGCTGCGCGACGGGGCGTAGCAGTGCGCTTTCCGAAGCCGGCGATGCGGCGGCTGGCGTCGATGCCATGTCGGCGTCATCGCGCTGCCATCCTCCGCCGAGGTTCTTCACGAGCTGCACGTGACTCTGCGCGAGCAGCGCCTGCGTATCGCGCAGACTCTGCTGCGCCTGGATCAACGTCAGTCGCTGGGTCAGCACGTTTTGCTGGCTGACGGCGCCCGCATTGAACTGCGCCTCCTGGCTCGCGAACAGCCGCGTGTTGCTGTCGAGCACGTTCGCGAATGCGCTCTCCTGCGCGCGCAGATGATTCATCGACGACAGGCTGTCTTCGACGCTCTGAAACGCGCCGAGCACCGTGTTGCGATAGTTGGCGACCTGTTCGTCATAAGACGCGCGTGCCTCGTGCACGGCGGCCGTGCGCGCGCCGCCGTCGAAAATCGTTTGCGCGAGCTGCGGCCCGAGCGTCCAGAAGCGGTTCGGCACCGTGAACAGATGGGCGAGCGTGCTGTGCGCGAAACCGCCGTCGGCGGACAGCGTGAGTGTCGGAAAGAACGCGGCTTCCGCCACGCCGATGGTCGCGTTGGCGGCGGCCGCCGTGCGCTCGGCACTGACGACGTCGTAGCGACGTTCCAGCAGCTGCGACGGCAGCGACGTCGGCACGGCAGGCGCGACGAAGTGATAATCGGGATCGGGCGCGATGCTGAACGCTTCGGGCGGCACGCCCGCCAGCACGGCCAGCGCGTGCTCCTCGTGCTCGCGGTTGATCTGCGTGGTCTGCAGATCGGCGATGACCGTTTCGAGGTCTTCCTGCACGACGAGCACGTCGTCGTTCGAGGCGCCGCCCTGCACGTACGCCGTCTGCACGATCGCGAGGATGCGGGCGTAAGCGTCGCGCTGCTCCGTCAGCGACCGGATGTCGTAGTCGGCCTGGCGCAACGCAAAGTAATCGGTGGCGACGCTGGCCGCGATTGAAATGCGCGTGCCGGCGAGCTGCGCGTCCGACGCCTGCGCGTTCGCCTTCGCCTCCTCGATCTGGCGGCGTATCTGGCCCCACAGGTCGAGTTCCCAGTTGACGGAACCGAGCGCGACAACGCTGTTGCCCGGCGCACCCGCCGTCGACGAGCCGGAACCGCGCGCCGCGCCGAGCCCCGCAAGATTGCCGCCGGAACGCGAGGCGGAGAAGCTAGCCGTCACGGTCGGGAACAGGCCCGCGCGATTGGCTTCGACCGTGGCGAGCGCGAGCCGGTAAGCCGCTTCCGCTGCGGCGATCGACTGATTGGCCCGCAACGCCTGATCGACGAGACTGTCCAGCTTCTCGTCGCCGTACATGCGCCACCATGTGCTGTCGATGGCAGCTTGCGGATTCGCATCGGCGCGCTGCCAGTCGACGCCTTCCTTGAAGCCTTCGGGAATCTGCACCTCGGGCCTGCGATAGTCCGGCCCCAACATGCACGCCGCCAGCAGCGTGACGATGGCGAGCGCGGTGCTGCCCAGCGCGGCCAGCCGCCATTCCCTACGACCGTGCCGTGCGCGGACAGCACCCAACGCACGCGAAGCTGTCTTCATGCACGCGCCTCCATTGACGGGAACAGCATTCCGACCAATACAACGTAACTTCGTATGACTAATTAATTTGAATTAAAACCGAAAACGTTTTGAAAGCGTGACTTCATTTTTTCGCGCAACCCGCGATGAAAATCCTGACCGCCTGCTTCGCGATCGTTCGCCGTCTCGCCGCGCTTGGACGGCGCGCGGTCATCAGGAGCATCCTGGCGCGCACGCCCGCCAGGACGAGATGAACGAACTGCTCCGCTGCCAGTTCGACGTCGTCGAATTCGAGCTTGCCGCTTTGCATGGCCGCGCGCAGATAGCGTTCGAGCGGCTCGATGCCGGTGAGGCGTCCGCGCGCCTGATAAAGCCCGGCCGCAAGCGACGGAAACCGGCGCGCTTCCACCAGCAGAACCCAGTAAAGCTGCGTCATGTCCTCGCGCGTGCCGATATCGAGCAGCTGCAGCGCCGCTTTTTCGAGCACTTCGGCCGGCTCGCCTTCCGTCACGACGATATGCCGGAGTTCGTCTTGCCACGTCCGTTCCAGCGTATCGAGGATCGAGCTGAACAGCCGCTCCTTGCTGCCGAAATGACAATACAGCGTCTTTTTCGCCACGCCTGCGTCGCGCGCAATGTCGTCGAGACTCGTCTCCCGGAAGCCATCCGTCAGGAAGCGTTTCTTGGCGCTTTCGATCGCCGCGCGAAGCCGGGCCTTCGACTCGCACGCCGTCAAGCGTCCACCCGGCCCGTGCTTGCGATCTGGATTCATGGCGTCCGAGAACGTGCCGCGCGGAAACGCTACAGGCGCGTTTCCCAATCGCCAGCATTAATACCGTGACTTCAATGAGAAACGCGCAATCGCGCACCGACGACCACAGCCCAGGGCAGTATAGTCAATGAAAATTGACGGGTGCATTCGGCAATAAAAAATTGTTGTTCGTGCAATCGACCGTTTAATGCGGTGTCTGTCAAAACACGCACTGCCAAATCATTCATTATTTCGGCCGCTATTGATCGGCGATTTGGGCTTCGTTCCGCTTATTCCTGTTTGCTAATGCGTTTGCTAACGGAATGCGCGCCGTGCGCACGCTCGTCGATTCTCGGAAAGAAGAACTACCGCCGCCGCTTCTGGGCCGAGTGCGTTTGCGGCACGCATCGTCCGTTACCGGGAAGTTGCGCGCGGCACATGCCCGCACGCATCTCTTGAGCCGCGCGAGCGGCACGCGCCATTACGAATGCTGGAACAGCGAGATCTGCTTGGTCTTGATCATCGATCGCACCTTCGACATGAACGGGGCGTGCGGGTCTTTGGTGCACGCTTGCACGACCGCTTCGCCGACAGGCTGTGCCGTATCGACCACCATCGTGTCAGTTTCCTTCACACCCATTTTGTCGACACCGGCGACCCAGTAGACGAGCGCCGGCCGATACGCTTCGTCGACGGTGACGTAGTCAGCGCAGGTCATCTTCGCCGGTGTCACTTTCTTCTCCTGCGCGCTCGCAGCTTGAGCAAAGGCCAGGCAGGCGAGGACGATTACGATTTTGGCGGGCTTCATAAGGCACTCCATGAGATTGAAAAAATGGATGCGTCGCAAGCGTGCGACCAGAGAGCCGAACAAGCGGTGAGGCGCATGTCGGCGAGTACTCGTGCACATCGTAGAAGCGCAGAATTAGCGGGGGGTTAGCGCGAGTGGGCAACCTCTGGAAGCGTTGCTGCTTCGGTTTGTTCCCCGGACACAGCTACTCATACGATCGCCATCAATTCGGATTACTGCGCCATGGGCGAATTCTCGTGTGACAAAGATTCGGTAGTATCAACGCTGATTCACGAGGCAAGCCATTTCTCCGACACAATGGGCACGAAAGATTAGCGCTACTTCATGAACAAGTGTTTAACGCCTGGCGCAGAGAACCGGGACCAAGCCCTCGACAACGCAGACAGTATTGCCGGATATGTCATCTATGCAGCTTAAAGCCTATACGGTCGCCATCGCGTTTGTTGTTTCGAGTTCATCGGCTATTGCATGTACAGCTAACGAGAACTTCGACATTTACTTCTCCAGGAATAGCGATGAAATCGCAAACGACGAAATCATCCGGCTAGCGAATTGGGTCGTTGACAGATCGCATACGCCAATCACAAGACAAGCGACAGCACCCTGGTTAGCGGCCACGCCGAAGAAGACGAGCGTGATCCTGCCAGTCTTGCGAAGAAGCGCCTTGGCACTGGCATGGTATTGATCGGGAAACTTGGCTTCCTTCGCGGCGAGGTCAAGGCAACTACGCGCGTCTATTCGCGTCGTGACGTCGATAACGGCCGACGCGTAGAAATATCGTTCGAACGGGATTGCCCGAACAGATGTTGTGATGGCAAGCAATCGAGCATGAAAGGGGCCTTGCTATGCGGGACCTTGCGCTTCCTGGGGTGCCAGCCGCCGATCCGTTCAAGGTCGCAAAAGGCAAAATCAATCACGGACTATGCTCAGATCACAAGCGTGCGCACTCATGCCGAGTTCACTGCAAACCCGCATCGTCATCGATCGGCGCAAGCGGTGCGCTACTTTTCGTTCTGCCTGGCTTTCCAGTCGGCATAGAGATCGCCGCGCGACTCGAGGCGATGCGGTTCGTATCGCATCTTGACGGTTTGTTCGGCGAACGGCTTCGCCAGTTCGGCGTAGATATCTGCCGTCGACAGACCGTACGGGGCACCGTCCTCGTTCGAATAGGCATAGACCACGTCGCGGATGCCGGCCAACCGCATCGCCGCGAGGCACATGGGACAAGGATGACCGCTGGCATACACGGTGCAGCCCGCGAGGTTCGGTGAGCCGAGCCGCTGGCTCGCCGCGCGAATCGCATTCAGCTCGGCATGCGAGGTCGGATCATTCGTGCCCAGGATCTGGTTCACACCGGTTGCGACGACGGCATCGTCTTTGACGACGACTGCGCCGAAAGGGCGGCCGCCGCTTTCGGCATTGTCGTGCGCGAGACGAACGGCTTCCGAGAGAAAGCGCTGCTGTGAGGTCATGAAGGTCGTTCCTTTGATGAGCACGATCAGGCTTGCACGAATCACGCAAACGACCATTCTAAGACCCGCCGCAATCCGCGCGCGAACGCCGCGAGGGCGCGCGCCTCGTCAGGCATTC
>BBSL01000223.1 GCA_001319865.1 Burkholderia sp. E7m39
GCTTGCTCTTAAGCTGCGCGCGCTTGGCGCTGCCGGTCGTCGTGCTCGAAGGGCGCGCCGCATCCGTCCTGCGATGCGTACGTCCGCCGCTCTTACCGCCCGCCAGATCGGCGAGATACCGCTCGATCACGCGTTGAAGCTCCGACATCGCCGCGTCAGGCTCCTTGATCGTCGCGTCGCGGCTGAGCGCGACGGCAGCTTTCATCAGGTGCTGAACGACGGCCGCATGCAACAGCACCCGGTCCTCGGAAAGTCCCGGCGCAAATGGCGCCACCACCGACGCAATGCTCTTGCGCAACCTCTCGCGCACGCCGATTGCGCCTGGCAGTGTCAGGGCCATCGCATCCGCCAATATCTCGAACGCGGGATGCGTCGTGCGAAACGCGACGAACAGCGTCGCAAGACGCTGCGCAACCGTCGATACGCCCAGCCGCGATGCTTCCTTGCCGAGCCGGTCGAGCGCTTCGAGGAGTTGCCCGACGTACTGCTCGAGCAGCGTCCCCGCGACCTGCTCCTTGGTCGGAAAGAACTGGTAGAGCGAGCCGATCGACGACTGCGCGCGCGCGGCGATTGCCGTCATTGTCGTCGCTTCATACCCTTTTTCGGCGAATTCCGCGCTGGCCGCGTCGAGCAGCGTTGCGACCCGCGCGTGACCGCGCGCGCGTCGAGGCACCTTCGCCTCGCCTGCCATCGGCGTTGACTTTTGTGAGTCCATCCTCATATACTTTTGTGAGTCTAGCCTCACAATACACCAGCGCCCTCACCCTTTCAACGGAGTTCCATCATGCTGCCCAAACTCGACCCCAGGACTATCGCCCTCGTTCTGATCGACCTTCAGCAAGGCATTCTCGGTTTTGGCAAAGCGCCTCGTTCCGGCGAGGCCGCGGTCGCGGCGGCGGCGGCGCTGGCAAAGCGTTTTCGCGAAGTGAATGCGCCCGTCGTGCTGGTGCGTGTCGGCTGGAGTGCCGACTTCGGTGATGCGCTGAAGCAGCCCGTCGATCAACCGGCGTCGCTTCCGGCCGGCGGACTGCCTGCGAACTGGTGGGAGTTTCCGGCCGAACTGGCCGTCGAGGAACGCGACATCAAGATCACGAAGCGTCAATGGGGTGCCTTTTACGGCACGGAACTCGACTTGCAGCTGCGTCGCCGTGGTATCGGGACCATCGTGCTCGGCGGCATCTCGACCAACATCGGCGTCGAGTCGACGGCGCGCGCCGCGTATGAGCACGGCTACTCGCTGGTGCTCGTCGAAGACGCGATGAGCAGCGGCGCGCCCGAGCATCACGCTGCGTCGCTCAACCACATCTTCCCGAGGCTCGGCCTCGTGCGGCAATCGGCCGATGTGCTCGCGGCACTCGCGGACTGATCGCCTCACTCCCGCACATGGCGCGCACGGCTCGCTTCGATGAGAATGGGACCGCGCGCCGTGGCGCTTTCGGGCTCGCGACATCCTCAACGGCCAGACGTCACACCTCTCACTGTTCGCACCTGCGCCGTCCTCTGCTGCCCGTCGTAGCTCAGCGCGACGATCGCCGCAACCGCAGCGCGATTGCAATGGCGATGACGAACAGCGCGCAGGTCATGCCGACGACGCCTGGCCATTTGTCCAGCTTCCAGAACACGCCGCCCACCGAGCCGACGACGCTCGACCCAAGATAGTACGCGAACAGATAGAGCGACGACGCCTGCGCCTTGCCGGATTGCGCGCGCGCCCCGACCCATGCGCTCGCGACGGAATGCGTGCCGAAGAACCCGACCGTCAGCACGGCGATGCCGAGCACGATCACCCACAACGGGCTTGCCAGCGTGAGCGCGGACCCCGCAAGCATCAGCGCGAGCGTGACAGGCAGCAGGTTGCGTCGGCCGAGCCAGCCCGACAGGCTGCCGACCCATGCGGAACTGACGATGCCGAACAGGTACACCGCGAAGATCAGGCCGATTTCCGTCTGACTCAGCGAATACGGCGGCGCGATGAGCCGGTAGCCGACGTAGTTGTAGACAGTGACGAATCCGCCCATCAGCAGGAAGCCTTCCGCGAACAGCAAAGGCAGCACGCCGTCGCGCAGATGCGTCGCGTATGTGCGAAAGAGCGGCGCGAAGCGAAGCGGGCGCGCCGAGAAGTGCCGCGACGCAGGCAGAAAACGCCGAAGCAAAACGACGCACACGACGCCCAGCACGCCCATCGTCATCACCGCGACGCGCCAGTCCCAGGCATCCGTAATTACGCCCGTCAACAAGCGGCCCGCCATGCCGCCCAGCCCGGTTCCACCCACATACAGCCCCATCGCGAGGCCCAGCGAGCCCGGATGCATCTCCTCGCCGACATACGCCATCGCGACGGCAGGCAACCCGCTGAGCGCCACGCCCATCAGCGCGCGGGCGACGAGAAACGTCGGCCAGTGAGGCAGGAACGCGCTGATCATCGCGAGCACGACGGAGAGCGCCAACGACGCCGCCATGACCGGCTTGCGCCCCCACGCTTCGGAGAGCACGCCCGCCACCAGCATCGACACCGACAGCAGACCCGTGGTGAGCGACAGCGAGAGACTTGCGCCTGCCGCGCTCACCTTGAAGTCGCTGGAGAAAATCGGCATGAGCGGCTGCACGCAGTAGAGCAGCGCGAACGTCGCGAATCCCGCGGCGAAGAGCGCGCAGTTGGTGCGCAGGAACGCAGGCGTGCCGTGCTCGATCTTCGCGACCAATTCTTCGCGGATGAAAGCCGCCGGCGCCGCAGAACGCAACGATGCGTGCGCCGATGTGTGCAAAACCTCGCAGTCTTGCTCTGCCATGATCTCAAAACCTCATTCGAATGCACTCTATGCAGCGAATGATCGATCCGAAGCCACGTAGCCGTCCAATATTGTTTTGGCGGCGATTGATACATAATTCATATCATGGACCTACGCCGCATCCGCTACTTCGTCGTGCTCGCCGAAACGCTCCACTTCGGCCGCGCCGCAACGCGCCTGAACATCGCGCAGCCGCCCCTCAGCCAGCAGATCCGCACGCTCGAAAACGAACTCGGCGCGCAACTGTTCGAGCGAAGCAATCGTCATGTCGAACTGACGCCCGCCGGCAAGGCGTTGCTGCCCGAGGCGCGCGCGCTGCTCGCGCAAGCCGAGCGCGCGGGTACCATCGCCGCCCGCGCGCAGCGCGGCGAACTGGGGGAACTGCGCGTCGGCTTCACCAGCTCGACGGCGTTCAGCTCGGTGATTCCGCAGCTGATCTTCGCTTACCGGCAGCGCTTCCCTGATGTGCATCTGAAGCTGGAGGAACTGACCACCCACGAGCAGTTGAAAGCGATGCTCGAGCGCCGTCTCGAAGTGGCCTTCGTGCGCAGCGAAAAACGCCCGGACCTTCCGCCCAGCCTGCGCGCGACGTCACTGTTCGAAGATCCGCTGATGGTCGCGTTGCCGCCGCAGCACCCGCTCACGGCGCACACGGGCGCGCTTTCCGTGCAAGCGCTCGCCGGCGAGCAATTCGTCATGTATCGGCGCGATAGCGGCACGGGCGTCTATGAGCACATCATGACGCTGTGCCGGCAGGCAGGGTTCTCGCCCCGAATCGCACAGGAAGCGCGCGAGGTGCCGACCATCGTCGGGCTGGTCGCGGCAGGGCTCGGCGTCGCGTTCGTCCCGGCGGCGCTGAGCAGCATCGATGTGAACGGGGTGCAGTATCGGTCGTTGCGCGAGAAAGGCGCGCGCTCGGCCATGTGGCTCGTGCTGCGCACAGGCGATGTGTCGCCGCAGGAAGCGGCCTTCGCCGAACTCACCAGGACGGTGAAGTCCCGTCTGCAGCATCTCGATGCGTGAAGGGATCGGCGGCGCAGGCGTCTGTCATGCCTCGCAGACACCTGCGCACGGCGGCTTGCGTCGTCAGCTCAGACCGGCCGTAGTTGGCCCGTCTGTTCGCGGACGATAAATTCCGCATACCAGTCGGGCCAGTTTTCGTCGTGCTGGCCCGTCAGCTTCTCGTGCTCGCCATGCGCGGCGGCGGCGCGGCGCAGCGCGCCCGCGAGGTCCGTCGACGAAGCGAAGGTGGTGGCGCGCGAATCGATGCGTCCAGGCAGGCGAGCCGTGACTTCCTGAAAGACCCAGCCGTTGCCGTCGGGATCGTTGAACGAGGCGAATGAACCGTAGCTCCTGCGCTCGGGTTGCAGGCCGCTCACGCGACCTTCCACGCCTGCGTGGTGAAACACGCCGCCGATGTCGTGGAAGACTTCGCTCACGTCGACGCCGCGCGCAACGAGGTCCGCGCGCGCCGCGACCACGTCGGACACGATCAGGTGAAGCCCTTGCACCGAGCCCGGCTTTTCCGTCGTCACGCCCTTTCCGAACAGCACCGAACACGCCGAGCCCGTCGGCGTGAAGTGGACGACGCGGAACTGGTCGTCCTTCGCGAGATCGACGTCGAGTCTCCAACCGAGGCTTGCATAAAACTGCTTCGCGTGATCGACGTCCGATACGGGAATCACGACCACTTCGAGCTTCATGTCGATTCCGGCCTGCTCATTGCTCATGTCAAGTTCCTCGCGATTGTGTGAACCACGGGCCGCGTGAAGAGCGGCGAACCTAAGAAACGCTGCACAGGCAGTCTGGGCAACACATCCCGAAGCGTTGATCGCCCGCGACTGCCCTGCAAGGCGCGCGCCCGTCCGCCCCGGGGCAGCGCTGTCGCGATTGCGCCCGACAGGCGCTTTAATTAGCAGCGGGCACGACGGGCGCTGCCGGACCGCACAAACGGTGCCGTCCCGACGTACCCTCCCGCCGCATGCCTCAAACAAGGCGCGCGGAAAGCGCTGGCAGCGTTACTGCCCTCCTTCGCGAACCGTCAGGGAATTCTTCACGGACGTCACACCCGACACGCCCTTCGCGATCGACGCAGCCTTGTCGATCTCCGACGGATCGGTGACGCTTCCAGTGAGCGTAACGGCGCCGCCCTTGGCGAGCACGTTGATGCCCACGGTATCGACGCCGCCCTTCGACAGCGCAGTCAGCACTTTCCTGCTCAATGCCCGGTTTGCCTTCCTGACGGTCTTCTTCGACGGAGTTTGCGTTGCCGACGCTCCGGCAGTCGCGTCGCTGGCCTGCGGCCATGCGTTGACGGAAACGACGACGAGAATCAAGGCAGTGCATGCCAGCTTGAGTGTTTTGATTGCGTTCATTGCCTGCTCCAGTGTTGTTGAACTAACGGAAACTCCTTTCGGAAACACGACGCGCCACGGTCCGCCGCGCAAACGCACGCCGACGATCTCCTGCTCTTGCGCCCGGTTCCTTGCCGATGCATCGCCCGCCAGCCGGACTCATACCCGGCGTCCCTACGCAAACGCAGCCCGCGAAACATGCGGCCACTCGGGTCCGCTCGGGGCCCACTCGGGGCCCACTTGAGGTCCATTCGGGGTCAACAGGACCCTCAGTATCCGACTTTGACGGCAAAGTTGCAGCGCAGCGCCGGGAACCGCGCATGTTCTCGCAAAAATATGACGAACCGTCGTTCGTGTCGGACGCGATCTTGCCAAGCCGATGCCGATGTCGCGATACAGCGTCCGACCCGCGCGGGACGCGACAAATGCACAGCAAATCTGGCCACATCGGCACCTTCCCGGGATCGACGGGGGCTACTCTCGATCAAGGTCGTGCATTACGCATACACCGTCCCACTCTTTGAACGAGACACGCCCATGAGGCCCATGAATACGGTGCGGCTGCGACTTCGCCCCGTCGTTCCCGCCGACCATCCCACCGTGCTGCGGATATTGAAGGAGGCGACGGCCGAACAGGCCGCCAGTCAGGGGCTCATCGACGACGTCGTGCAATTCGGCCGCGAAGACCTGATCCTGAAAGACGCGATGCTGGTATGCGCCGACGATGAGCCGATCGGCATTCTCAGCGTGGATAAACGGCCGGGCGACTGGCGCCTGAGAGCGCTGAAGATCGAAGCCGGGTATCGGCGCAAGGGCTTCGGCACGCTGCTGCTGCTCGCCATCCTGGACGAGGCGCAGGCAGCCCGCGTCAGCGTCTCCGTGATTCTCGAACATGGCAATGCCGCGATACGGCTGTTTCAGCGGCAAGGATTCGAAATCCTCACCCGAACGGCGACCGAGGTTCTGCTCAAGCGGCGCGTATCGCCGAAAAAATAGGCGACCTCATGTCAGATGTTTCGCGCATGCGAAAAAGAGGGGGAAACAACCGCACGGCGGTCAGTTGACCGCACCGCGTTTCGCCAGACATGGCGTGCTTCCCCTCCGAGGACGCAACCAACAAAAGTGCATCCTGACCTGCCGATCAGGATGCACGACACTTCAACGATTACTGCAGCAGCTTCAGCACCTGCTGCGGCATCGAGTTCGCTTGTGCCAGCACCGAGATACCCGCCTGTTGCAGAACCTGAGCCTTCGACAGGTTCGCCGTTTCCGTCGCGAAGTCTGCGTCGGTGATCTGCGATTCGGCGGCGCTCATGTTCGTGGCTTCCGTTTGCGTCGTCGAAATCGCTGCCTGGAACGTGTTCTGCGTTGCGCCGAGCGTTGCCTGGAAGGTATTGACGCTCGTCAGAACCGAGTCGATCTGGCTCATCGCGGCTTGTGCGCCCGACGCCGTTGCAACCGTCAGGCCGCTGATGCCCAAGCTGTTCGAATCCCACGATTGCGTGCCGAAGTTAGCGGTGATTTCCTGGCCATTGAATGCACCGATCTGGAAGTTGACCGTGCCGGCGCCGTTCAGCACGGCCTGGCCGTTGAACGTCGTCTGTTGCGCAACGCGCGTGATTTCCGTCAGACGCGTCGACACTTCCGACTGGAGGTTAGCCAGTGCGTTCGAGTCGAGCGAGCCGTCGCCTGCTTCCACAGCCAGCTGGCGGATACGTTGCAGGTTGTCGACGATCGATTGCAGCGCGCCGTTCGTCGTCTGCACCATAGAGATGCCGTTGTTGGCGTTGGCGGCACCTTGCGTCAGCGCGTTGATCGACGCCGTTTGCGACGTCGCGATGGCGAGGCCCGCGGCGTCGTCGGCTGCCGTGTTGATGCGCTTGCCGGACGACAGACGGTTGATTGCCTGCGAGAGCGCGCTTTGCGAGCCTTGCAGGTTGTTCTGCGCCGTCAGCGACATGATGTTCGTATTGATGTTAAGCATTCGAACCCCCTTCGAATTTGGATCAAGATCGACATGGGCGGCATGACGAATGATTTGAAATCCCCGCTACGCCGCTTGAGGGGGTTTACGACCTCTCAAGATATTAATTTAGATTGTCATCCGAAATGGATTTCCCGATTGCGGGTGAAAACGGCGTGCGCTAAGCCAACAACGGGTCGCCGTATCTACATGATTTTTATAGCTTAAATAGAGTTAAAAACAATTTCTTTCGATTTAATTTTGGCCAATTACGATTTATATCGCAAAAACATCGTTATTACGAGTAATTACGTAAGACTTATTACGCGATGAAAGAAAAAATCGATAACGCTTAGTTAATGCTGACACGGTAATAACTTTTACTGACAGATTTTTTGACATCGGCGGCCCGAACCTTTCGATGCGGTAAGTCATGTTGCGGGCGTAACACGATTGCGCGTAGCGCGAAAAAAGAGTTCGACGGACCCACATCGGACAGCAGAAAGGGGCAGATACCCCGCCGATTCACGCGTCCCCACTCAACGGTCTTCTTCCCGCAGCGCCCTTAATCTTCCCGACCTCGTTGCCTAGACTGGTTTCCAAGGCGCTGCGGGCAAGGGTCCGCAGCAGGAAACGGACTCAGAACGGACTCAGGAGCACACATCATGAAATCGCTGACTCGCACACTCGTTATCGCAGCCGCACTTGCCATCCCCGCCGTGTCTTTCGCGCAGACGGACAGCCCCGCGAACGCACAGGCCACGCAAGGCGTCGCGGCAACCAGCTACGGCGGCACGGCCGACGGCTCGGGCGCGGCAGGCGCATCGACGCAAGGCAACGCGCGCCATCACCTGTTCGGTTTTGCACATCGCAACGGCAACCGCAGCCAATCCAGTGACACCTGTGTGGGGCCCGTCAGCTACTGCAACATCTTCTTCGGCAGCTAAGCGCCGCGTGCAGTTGGTCTGCGGCCTGGCGCGCGCCGCCGGGAGACGGCCAGGTTGCAGCGACGCTGCGCTCATCGCGACGCATCCCGCGATTGCGCTGCGCTCAAAAACGATAGTTGACGGAGGCGAGCATGTTCAGCTCGCTTCTACGCTCGGTGACAGGGCTCGCAGCCGCATAGTGCTGCAGACGCCCAAAGGTCATCGCGACGGACGCCAAGCAATGCTTCGAAAAGTCGTGGCTGACGTAGCCGTTCAGATGCACGTCGCGGATGCCCGCGCCGACGTCGTAGGCAGGCAGTCCGGACGCGGCGCTTTGCCGGCTTGAAACGCCGAAGAACGTGCGCGTGTACAGCGCGTCCGCCCACGTGAAGCCCGGGCCCGCAGAGAACAGCCACCCGCCCGCGGGCACCGACGCATAGAGATCGCTGACGACGGTCTTGCCCTGTCCGTGTCCGGCGATGTCCTGATACATCGCAACGGAACCGGTGAACATCCACACCGTGTAGTCGGCGAAGAGCTTCAGCTTCGGCCCGCCGTCCACATCGCCGAGTCCGTGCAGATGCGGATCATCCTTTTCGTGGCGCGACTGGAAGTCGAAGCTCAGGGCCGCGCCAATGTGATAGTCGTCGGCGCGTAATACGTTCAAGCCGAGCACGTCGGGGCCTTGCGAAAACACACGCTCGTCGTAGGAGATGTCGAGCGCCGGATACGGAAACACACGCAGCTCGCGCGCGCCGGGATACAGCGGCGTGACGACCACGCCCGGCCCGAGCGCGATCTTCCATTTGCTGGCCGGCTGCGGCGTCGCGGTGGTGTCGACGGGAGCGGAAGTCTCGATGTTATCGGCGGCTTGCGCGCCGTGCGCGTGGGCCGTCAACGCGAGCACGACCGCGAGTCCCGCAGTGAGTCTGGCAGCGAATCCCGCAGCAAGCCGCGCTGCCTCAACATGACGCAGCCTCATCGTCATGCGCCGCTCTTGCCGACGGCCGCGAGTTGCCGCAGACGGCGCGCCAGCGCTTTCGACACGACAGGCTTGCCGCCCGCGTCGCCGTCGCGGCTCGCCGTTTCGCTCTCGCGCAGGAACAGCGCCGTCTCTCGTGCGACGATCTCGCGCTCGTTGTCGGATGTGATCATGTGATACGAATCGTCGAGCCAGATGGTGCGCAAAAACGTCGAACCGATTGTCGACGCGACGAGGCGCGGGTTGCGCGGGCTCGACGTTTCGTCGTCGATCGAATGAACGATCAGGCAGTCGTTGCGGATCGCGCGCACTTGCGAGCGCACGCTCGCGGCCAGCCGGCTCGCTTCGTGGAGCGCGGGAAGCGAGATTGTCGACGGACCGATTTCGCTGAAGTCGTCGCGCTCCATCGCGCGCGCGATCTTGGCGCGCAACGCCTCGTTGCGCAGCCCGTACGGCTGCGACTCGCGATAGCGGTATCGCGAGCGCAACGGCGAGTAGTAAGCCCAGTCGAGCAGGAAGCGATACCAGGGAATCGCCCAGCCATCGTAGGCGAGCGTGAGCGACAGCAGCGCCAGCGCCTGCGCCTGCGGCCGCCGATGCACGAGCGCGAGCGCCAGCGCCGCGCCGATCGACAGCCCGCACACCGACACGCGTTCGTAGCGCTGCGCGAGCGCGTCGAATTGCTCCGTGGCGGCGTCGACCCATCGTTCCATCGATTGCTCGCGCGAGCCCGCGCTATAGCCGTCGAGCATCGGCGCGCTGGTCGTGAAGCCTTCGTCGTTGAGAAAGCGCGCGAGATAGCGCAATTCGAGCGGCGAACTCGACAGACCGTGCAGCATCAGCACGGCGTGTCCGTCGCCCTGGTTGAAGATCGCTTTGGTCGGGATTGTCATATGCGGGTCTTTCATCACTCGCCGATACGCAGCACGAGAAAATCGCCCGCATGTGTCGTGAAGCGCTCGCAGACGCAGTCGACCAGCTGCGCTGCCCCCGCGCCTGGCGCGCCCGCCACGCCGCCTGCCGGCATCGCGGCGGTTGCGTCGCCCTCGCGCAGACGCACGCGGTGCGGGCCGGCCCACAACGCGTTCGACAGCCGCCGGATGTCGTCGGGCTCGACGTCGTCGAAGCGCGGACCGGGCGCAATGGCGCAAAGCGGGGACGCCGCCGACGGACCGTCCGCCGCCTCGCCGTGCGCGCGCGCCGCCGTGCGGCCGTTGCCCCCGGGCGTGCGCTCCAGCGCCTGAATCATCACGAACGACTTGTGATATTGCGACAGATGGCGCAGCAGCCTGTGCGTTTCATCGACGGCGCGGCGCGCCAGCATGCGTTCGTTGTCGTGGCGCAGCAGCATTTCGTAGCGCGACTGCGCAACCGATGCGATCAGCTCCGCGCGAAACTGCGCCCGGCGCAGCCGCTCGACCAGCGTGATCACCACGAGCGCGACGAGGGGATACGAGACGACGAACAGCACGTCGGAGCGGTTGATGACGCCGAGCGCCGCGTAAGGCGGCACGAACAGATAGTCGGCGATGCACAGGCCCGCCAGCATGACGCTCAGCGCGGGCGCGAGGCCGAAGTAATACTCGATCAGCACGGCTGCGATGCTAAAGGCGGTGCCCGGCATCACGGGACCGAGCAGCGGGTGCAACAGCAGACGCACGCCGCTCGCGATGCATACGGCGGCCACTGCGGCAATCCATCGCCGCGGCCCGCGAGGCGCCCAGCGACGGGCATTTTGGACTTCCATGATTTTTTGTCTTCGCCGGACGACCGGACGGCTTCAAAAGGGCCATACGGCCAGAGGGTGACGGATCATGCCTGGATCAATGGCAAAACCGCGCAAACGGCCCGCACGATAGCACATGTAATTCCTAGTAATAGTTAGGACTTTTCTGTGTTTTGGCGCGGATGAGACACTGACGCGCATATCTTACGTACGCTAACGTTTGCGCGAAATTTGCATCTCAAGGTTCACGCGCGGTCGCCGATAACGCTTGCATGAACGAAAACGAACGTCACAAGCTGGCCCCGGACGATCCGATGTGGGCGGTCGCGCAAGCCGTCGAAGGCAGCGTCCGCGCCATCCGCCGGGCGCGCGGAAAACTGAACCCGGAAGACTGCACGCCGGGCAGCGTCGAATACGAAGCCGTCACGATGGAATTCCTCGACGACTGCATCCGCTCGCTGGGCGGCGACCCCGACGCGGAAGACGACGCGGATTCGGGTATCGGCTCGATGGGCTGAACGCTTTCCGGCTGCGCGTGCCCGGCACGTGCCCCCGACCGCCCCATCGGCGCTTGCGGCCGACGCCCGCTGGATGGCGCGCCAAATACAAGAACCGCGCCCTGTCGGTCTTGCCCGACAGACCCGATCCGACCTGCGTCGGATGGCAAGAAAACAAACCATACGACGCATCGCGCTGCCTGGTCCGCGCGCCCTTCGCTCCGCACCCCTCCCGGCAATAACGCCGTCGCCGTCGGCTGACTTGCGCCCGACGACTGTCAAGTTCTCATCTACGTGACCGTTAACACAGCCGCAGCAACGTCCTGTGGCCGTCACTCTCGCGCCCCGGCCGCAGGCCACGACATCGCAGCTCTCTTTAGAAAATAGAAAACGAAAACCATGCAACTCAAAAACTTGCCCGTACGAACGGGCTTTATCGCGGTTCTCGCACTGTTTGGCATGCTTGTCCTGGTCACCGCGTTGCTGGGCATCTATTCTCTGACGCGGAATAACGCGCTGTCGGAAGAGATCCGCACGCTCAACACGGAAACCGTGGACCTGAAGGACGTCTACATCAACAACCTGAAGGCGCGCAGCGCGCTTAGCCGCGCCTTCATCGCGCTGTCGTCGAACCCCGCCGACAAGGATGCTGCCGTCGCGGCGGCGACGGGCTACTACAACCTCGCGAAGAAGGCCTTCACCGCGTTCGAAGGCATCCCGAAGGAAACCTCTGCCCAGCAGGACGCGGCGAAGCGCGTATCCGACACGTTCCATGCGCACGCCAGCGCCATCGACCAGCTGTTCGCCGCGATCGCCTCGGGCGACGTCAAGGCCTACGCGGCCACCAACGAAGGCCCGATGACGCAGACGAGCGCCGCGTTCGGCAAGTCGGCCGATGCGTTCTTCGCCGTGGCCGGCGACGAGTCGGCGCAACTCGAAGACCAGAAAGCGCACGCGAAGTCGCTACTGACGGGCATCGCGATCGGCATGCTAGCGCTGTCGGCCGTCCTGATCCTGCTGGTCTATCACGCGCTCAATCGCGCCGTCGTGCTGCCGCTCAAGGAAGCCATGCGCGTGCTCGAGCACGTCGCGCGCGGCGACCTGACCGTTGCGATCCATCACGAGTCCACCAACGAGATCGGCAAGCTGTTCGAGTCGATGAAGGCAATGAAGGGCAGCCTCGCGGGCATCGTGCATGCCGTGTCGGGCGGCACCGACACCATCGCGACGGGCGTGCATCAGATGGCAAGCGGCAACACCGATCTGTCGCAGCGCACGGAAGAACAGGCGGCCGCATTGCAGGAGACGGCGTCGTCGATGGAGCAGCTCACGAGCACGGTGCGCCAGAACGCCGACAACGCCAAACAGGCCACGCAGCTCGTGATGAGCACGGCGCAGATCACGGAGCAAGGCAATCGCGCCGCGAAGGAAGTCGTGGCGACGATGCAGGGGCTCTCCGACCTGTCGGGCAAGATCGCCGACATCACCAACGTGATCGAAGGCATTGCGTTTCAGACCAACATTCTTTCGCTGAACGCGGCCGTCGAAGCGGCCCGCGCCGGCGACGAAGGCCGCGGCTTCGCGGTCGTGGCGAGCGAAGTCCGTTCGCTCGCGCAGCGCAGCGCGAGCGCCGCGAAGGAGATCAAGGAGCGCATCACCGATTCGCTCGGCCGCGTCGAAGCGGGCGCGCAGCAGGTCGAACGCGCGAGCCAGGTGATGGCCGAGATTCTCACTTCCGTGAACCGGGTCAGCGATCTGATGGGCGAGATCGCGGCTGCATCGGAAGAACAATCGGAAGGCATCGAGCAGGTGAACCGCGCGATCACCCAGATGGACCAGGTCACGCAACAAAACGCGGCGCTCGTCGAACAGGCTTCGGCGGCCGCGCTCGCGCTCGAAGAGCAGACGGGCGCGTTAAAGAACGCCGTGTCGGTGTTCCGGGTCGAGCGGGCGCTGGCTTTCGCCTGAGCGCTTTCGGCTACTGCAAGCCTCGAACCCGCGCGTCGCCGGATGCGACCGCTTGCCGATCGCACGGCGGCACGGCTTCGAGAAAGCCGCGCCCCATCTCCCGCTCGAAGCGCGACGCGTTGCCTTCCCAGATGATGCGCGCATGTTCGAGCACGTAGACGCGGTCCGCATGCGGCAACGCGAACCTCACGTTCTGCTCGCCGAGCAGCACGGTGATCGGCGTGGATTTCTGCATCAGGTCCAGCGCCTTCGACAACTGTTCGAGAATCACGGGTGCAAGACCGAGCGTCGGTTCGTCGAGAATCAGCAGCTTGGGCTGCGTCATCAGCGCGCGCGCAATCGCAAGCATCTGCTGTTCGCCGCCCGACAACGTGCGGGCCGTCTGGCCCTGGCGCGACTTGAGAATCGGAAAGAGATCGAAGAGCCACGCGAGCTGGTCCGCGCGCGCCTTGTCGGCGAGATGATAGCCGCCCAGGTCGAGGTTCTCGCGCACCGTCATGTCGCCGAACAGCTCGCGGGTTTCCGGGCATTGCACGACGCCCGAGCGCGCGATCGCCGCGCCGCTCATGCCCTTCAGGTCCTGTCCGTGAAAGCGGATGGTTCCCGTGTAGCGCACGAGGCCCGAAATCGCGTTGAACAATGTCGTCTTGCCCGCGCCGTTCAATCCGACCACCGAAACGAATTCGCCTTCGCGCACCTGCAGGCTGACCTGATCGAGCGCGCAGGCCTTGTCGTACAGCACGCCCACGCCGGACACATCGAGGATGACGGGCTTCGCCCCGGCATCGGCGGCACTGCGCTCGCGCACTTCCAGCGCGCCGCCCAGATAGACGCGCCGCACCGTCTCGTTGCGCATCACGTCTTCGGCCGTGCCTTCGGCGATGTGCTCGCCGAGGTACATCGCAAGCACGCGATCGGCGAGCGCGGCGAGACTCTTGACGTTGTGATCGACCAGCAGCACCGCGCGGCCCTCCGCGCGAAAGCCGCGAATCAGCTCGGAAAAAGCCTCCGACTCCGCCACCGTCAGCCCCGCAAACGGCTCGTCGACCAGCACGACCTTCGGGTCGCGCGCAATCGCCTTGGCCATTTCCATGCGGCGCAGGTCGGCGAACGGCAGCGTCGCGGGATGCCGGTGCATCACCGCGCCCAGGCCGACGCGAACGGCGATCTCGCGCGCGCGTCGATCGACATGCGGCTCGGCGGCGAGCTTCACGAGCGAGTCCGGCAGCAGCGCGAGCTTGATGTGTTCGAGCACCGTCTGCCGATGCAGCGGACGCGAATGCTGGAACACGATGCCCACACCAGCCCGCGCGATCTTGTGCGGCGCCCAGCCTGCCATCTCGACCCCGCCGACCTTGATCGAACCCGCGTTGGGCCGCTCGATGCCCATGATCAGCTTCATCACCGTCGACTTGCCCGAACCATTCGGGCCGATCAGACCGAGAATTTCGCCGGGCCGGATCTCGAAGCCGATGTCCTTGACGGCAACGAGGCCGCCGAAGCGCTTGGTGAGTCCGTGCACGGACAGAAGCGGCGTATCGTTCATTCGCGCTCCCTCACGCGCAGCACATTGCCGAGCAGGCCGTCCGGAAAGAACAGGATCACGGCGAGCGCGACAGCCGCGACGACGAACGTGTTGATCTGCCCGAGCGGCCGCAGAAATTCACCCGCCACGATCAGGAAGATCGAGCCGAGCACGGCGCCCAGGATCGTGCGGCGTCCGCCGAGCACGGCCGCGATGATGATCTGCACACCGACGCCGAGATCGACCACCGTGCTGACAGAAGCCGTCCCCTGATAGAACACCAGCATTGCGCCGGCGACGCCCGAGAAAACCGCGCTGATGCAAAAGGCCGCGAGCTTGTGCCGCGTCACGTTGAAACCGAGCGCCTGCGCGCCGATGGCGTCCTGGCCGCTCGCCTGCAGGATCAGCCCGATCGCCGAGCGCGACAGGCCGAACAGCAGAATCGCGCAGACGATCAGGAACGCGAGCGCGATCCAGAAGTTATGACCCGTATCGACGGACATCACGTCCGGCACCATCATGCCGATCTCGCCCCCCGTCACGCCCGCGAAAATCACGATGGCGTTCTGCAGCAGCAGCACGGCAACCAGCGTGACAAGCCCGAAATAGGGGCCGCGCAAGCGCAGCGCCGGCACGGCGAGCAGCAGCCCGCCAACCAGCGCGACGAGCCCGCCCGCGATCACGCAAACGGGCACGGGCGCGCCCCATTTCGCATCGAGAATAGCGGCTGCGTACGCGCCAAGCCCAATCAGGAAGGTCGGACCGAAGTTGACCTCGCCCGCGAAGCCGAACAGCAGATCCCACGACATCGCGAACACGCCGAAATAGAACGCCACCGTCAGCACGCCGAGAATGTAGCCCGACAGCCACAGCGGCAACGTCGCCGCAATCGCAGCGAGCGCGACGGCAACCCAGATGGAACGCGAGCGAAGAAGGGTCATGTCGAAGCGCTCCGTTATCGCCGGCCAAGAAAGCCCTGCGGCCTGACGTACACGACGAGCACGAGGAGCAGCAGCGCGGGCAGCGGCCGCAGCGTCGGCGCGACGAGATAGGCGGTAATGGTCTCCAGATAGCCGACCACGTACGCCGCCATCAACGAGCCGGACACGCTGCCGAGTCCGCCGAGCACCACGATCGAAAACGCGCTCGCCGTGAGTTGGCCCGTGTTGTTTGTGCTGACGCCGAGAAACGATGCGAGCAGCACGCCCGCGATGCCCGCCAGCACGCCGTAGATGGTCCACGCAAGCAGATAGATGCGCGACAGCTCGAAGCCGAGCAGCGTCAGCCCGCGCGGATTCATCGACGCGGCTAGCAGCGCCTTGCCCGCCCGCGTGCGGTTCACGAACAGCCACAGCAGGCCGATCACGGCCCAGCAGACCACGGCGATCATGATTTCGTTGTACGGGACACGCACGCCCGCCAAGCTCACGACGCCGCTGATCAGCGGACGCATCGTCACGGGGTTGTCGGTGAAGAGCCAGGCCATGCCCTGCTGGATCATGATGCCCCACAGCAGCGTGCCCGTGAGCACGAAGATTTCCTTCTCTTCGCCGGGAATCGCGGACGAGCGCTGGATTGGCCGCACCACCATCAGATAGGTGATATAGGCCGTCACGAGGCCCGCGAGCACGCCGAGCAGCGTGCCGAGCCAGGTGCCGAGACCCGCCTCGCCGGCGAGCAGCCAGCCGAGCAGCGCCGCCACCAGCATCACGCCGCCATGCGCGAGATTCAGAATGCCGGACACGCCGAAAATCAGCGTGAAGCCGATCGCGCCCAATGCGTAGAGCGAGCTGATCGCAAAGCCGTCGACGAGTATCTGCAGTGGCAGCATGCACGGCCCTTCATGTCGAATGGAACGTCGGTGCACAGACTGTGCGGCCCTTCGTCAAGCGCGTGTGCGCACAGTCGCGATCCGTGCTCGCGGCTAACGGCACCGGAGCACGATGCATCGGTTGCGCGGCTAGTTCGCGGCCGCCTGCTGCACCTTCACGAAGGCCGGGAACTTGACCTTGCCGTTCGCCACGGACTTCGGCCAGATCGCCACCTGCTTGCCGTCTTGCCATTGCAGGTTGATGCCCGTGATATAGCCCTGCCCGTACTTCAGCGCATGCGTGAACGTGTCGTTCTTGCCATAGAACTGCCAGCGTCCGATCGTGCCCACGTAGTCCGTCTTTTCGAGCGCGTCGACCATCTGGTCGGGATCGGTCGAGCCTTTGTTGCGCCTGATCGCATCGGCGAGGATGTAGACGAGGTCATAGCTCGTGAAGCCGCAGTACGCTGGCGATACGCCGAACTTCTTCTGGTACGCCTCCGTGAAAGGCACGGTTTTTTGCGTCACCGCGATGCCCGGCGCCGCGGCCGATGCCGTGATCACGCCTTCCGTTGCGCCGTTCGTGTCCTTCCAGAAGCTCGTCGTGGTGGCCTGCGAGCTTTGGCCCGTGAGCGGAATCGGCACCTGCTGCGCGTGCCATTGCACGGTCGGCTGCACGCCGACGTGGCTGATGCCCGTCGTGATCGTGTCGGGGTGCTTCGCCTCGATCTGGTTGAAGATCGGCGTGAAGTCGGTCGTATCGGGATTGAAGCGGATGTGGTCGAGCACCTGAAGACCCGCTTTCGGCAGGCATTCCAGATAACGTTCGTCGAGCGGCTTGGTCCACGCGGCGTCCTCGCTCATCACGACGGTCGTCTTCATCTTGAACTGGCCGACGAGGACGTCGTGCGAGAAATCGCAGATCGACTGCGCGATGAATGCCGACGTCATCCAGCCGTGGAAGGTGTACTTGTAGTGATCGTAGTCGTCGTGGACGTGCTTCGAAATGTCGTTGCTCGCCGCGCCGGGCGTGATGAACGGCATCTTCAGACGCCCGGACCACGGCTCCATCGCGAGCGCCACTTCGCTGATATAGCTGCCGATCACGGCGACCACCTTGTCCTGGTTCGCGGCGCGCTGAAACGCGCGCACGCCGTCCGAGGCCGACGAGTGGTCGTCATACGCGATGATCTGGATCGGCCGGCCGTCCACGCCGCCGTTGGCGTTGATTTCATCCGCGGCGAGTTGCGCGGCCTTGCTGATCGAAGCGCCCGCGACCGCGGACTCCTCGCTGATGACGCCGATCTTGATCGGCTCTCCTGCTGCATGGGCGCCAGCCGCGAAGCCGAGCCCTGTTGCCACCGTGCCTGCCGCGACGACGCGAGACAGGGTCCGCCACGTTCTGCTATCCGACATGATGCATCTCCGATTCTGTACGATCGTTGAGCGACATCTGCCCGCTACATTGCAGATCTGAAGGGTGCGCGCACAACAATATCACCTGTTTTCAGGCACTACATCGGTACTTACGATGACGCGAGCGTCGCGGTTTGCATGATGCAAAGCGGCAAAAACGCACGGCGGATGCGTGGCGGATTGCGCCCACGCTCCGTTCGCGCTGCGCTGGGGAAATCACGCATGCGCGCAGGCACTTCGTTTGCGCACGAGCCTTGCTTCGAGCCTTGCTTCGAGCCTTCGATCGTTGATCTAGCTGCCCGCCTTCGTCACGCGCCAGATGGTATTGCCGACGTCATCCGCGATGACGAGCGCGCCGTCGCGATCCTGCGCCAGTCCAACGGGCGCGCCGTGCAACTGCTTCTGATCGTCGGAAGTGAAGCCCGTGACCACCGGTTTCGGTTCGCCAACGGGCTTGCCGTTTTCGAACGCGACATATGCGACGGCATAGCCGCTCAGCGGCGAACGATCCCAGCTGCCATGCTCGCCGATGAACGCGCCGCCCCGGTACTGCGAAGGCAGATTGCTGCCCGTGTAGAACATCAGCCCGAGCGGCGCAACATGCGAACCGATCGCATAATCAGGCTTGATCGCCTTCGCGACCAGATCGGGACGCTGCGGCTTGACCCGGCTGTCGACATGCTGACCGTAGTAGCTATACGGCCAGCCATAGAACGCGTTCTCCTGCACGGACGTCAGGTAGTCGGGCACGAGGTCGGCGCCGATTTCGTCGCGCTCGTTGGCGATTGCCCACAAGCGTCCCGTTTTCGGCTCCCATTGCAGCCCGGTCGGATTGCGGATTCCGGCCGCGTAGATGCGGCTGCCGCCCGTTGCGATATCGACTTCGAGCACGTCCGCGCGGCGATATTCGACCTCCAGCCCGTTCTCGCCCACATTGCTGTTCGAGCCGACACCGACATACAGCTTCTTGCCGTCGGGACTCGCGAGCAGCGCCTTGGTCCAGTGATGGTTGAGCGTGTCGGGTAGATCGGCCAGCTCGACGCCCGGCCCCGCGATGTGCGTCTCGCCCGTTTTGTACGGAAACTTGAGGATCGCATCGGTATCGGCGACATACAGCGTGTCGCCGACCAGCTGCATGCCGAACGGCGAATGCAGATGGTCGATGAACACATGGCGGTCCCATTGCCCACTGCCGTCGGCGCGCTTGCGCAGCAGCGTAATGCGATTCGCGCCGTCTGCCTTCTTGCCCGAGCGCTCTTCGATCAGGCCCGCGATCAACTGCTTCGGCGTGGTCACGGCCTCTTCGTTCGGGCTGTTCGATTCGGCGACGAGAATGTCGCCGTTCGGCAGCACATACACCTGGCGCGGATGCACGAGGCCCGACGCGATCTTCTCGATCTTCAGGCCGTCCGCTACTTTCGGCGTCTGGCCGTCCTTCCACGCGACGTACTTCGGCACCTGCATCGGCGGCGCGAAGAAATTGCGGGCGCGCGGCAGCGGCGGATTGTCGCCCGCCTGGTGCTCGGCATCGTATCTCGCGTGTTCGTTGCAGCCGCTCGCCATCGCGGCGAGCGCGAGTGCAAGGACGCTGCTCAAGATGAACCTATTCACGAGGCGCCTCCCTCAGGGCGAATTTATCGAAGGCGAGCGCGAACTGCCCGATGCTCAGCAACACCACGGTGACCGCCGACAGGATCACGTTCAGCGGCACCATCGCATACGCATCGCGACTATGGACAAACGCGTTGACGATGGCCGCCACGATGCCGAGCAGATTCAGCCAGAAGGCGATCCGTTCGCGGCTCGTCGACTTGTAGCGCGATGGCAGCCACACGTGGAAGAGATTGATCAGGCGCGGAATGATCGCGAAGAACAACCCCGTCGTGACAAGCCATGCAGCGGCCTTTCCCCAGAACACATTGCCTGTGTTTGCATAGGTAATGTCGAAAATGAGCGTGCCGACAAAGAGGCCGTACGGAATGGGATTGAACAGATCGAAGACGGTGGTGGCGAATCGCGACCGGTAGTAAGGGTAAGGCGAACTCGAACTCATCGACATGCTCCTCTGCAAGATTGAGGTGCAACGGCCGCATGAAGCTTCGAATCGACGCGGTCCGTTCGTTCCTGTCTCTGCATCGCACGTGCCCGGATCATTCAACAAGCTGACATCGATACAGCGGCGCATTGCGTTACGGCTCGTGCCTTGGGCATGGCGTCTGCTGACCAGTCTGCTGGTCAAGGCGCATGATGGGAGTCGACAAATGATGCGATTCGCGTGTATGACACTCGCCGTCGCGGTGCTCGCGATCGGCCCCGCCGCGTGCAAAAAAGCACACCACGCAGGCAACGACAGCATGAGCATAGGCAGGAGCGGCATCATCTCGGCGAATGAGCCGTCGGGCATGACGTCGAATGCGCGTTTGCCGGCAGCGGTGCCAGGCGGCGTGAGCAGATAGCCGGTGCCGCGTCATGTCGTGTGGAAAACGAAAGCCGGCTGGATGCGCGAACACTTGCGCATCCAGCCGGCCCCTCCATCACGTTGCGTTGCGCGGCTTACCAGTGATAGTTCATGCCCGCGAATACCTGGCGTCCATAGCCGAACGCGCACCAGCTACCGTAGTAGCAAGAGGCAACGTACTCCTTGTTGAACAGGTTCTGCGCGTTCACATAAAGCTCGGCGCCCTTCAACTGCGGTGCAGCGCGGCCGAGGTCATAGCGCAGCGTCGCGTCGACGAGGAAAAAGCTCTGCACCTTGAACGTGTTGTCGCTGCTGTAGGTCGTGCCCGTGTAGCGGCCGCCCGCGCCCATCGACAGTCCGGCCAGCGGACCGCGGTCGATCGTGTAATACGCCCACAATGAAGCCTGATTCTGCGGAATGCCCGCCAGATACTTGCCGTCGAGACCACTGTTGTCCTTCGTGTAGACGGTGTCCAGATACGTGTAGCTCGCGGCGACGTTCAACGAATTCGTCAAGCTGACCTTGGCTTCGAGTTCGACGCCGCGCGATCTCGCTTCGCCTGCCTGCGACTGGAAATTCGGATTGGACGCATCCGTCGTCAGCAGGTTTTCGCGCGTCAGGCTGAACAGCGCCGCCGTGAACAGCGCGTCGTAGCCCTTCGGCTGGAACTTCACACCCACTTCATATTGATGGCCACGCTCGGGATCGAATGCCTTGCCGTTGATGTCGGTGCCCGCCTGCGGCGTGAACGACTGCGTATAGCTGACATACGGCGCGATGCCGTTGCTGAACACATAGGTGAGACCCGCGCGCCCCGTGAACGCGCGGTCGAACTGGCTCGACGACGTATCGAAAGTGGTGTTGCGCGTCTCGCTGCTGGCCCAGTCCTCGCGCCCGCCGAGCGTCAGGATCAGATTGCCGAAACGCGCCTGATCCTGCGCATAGACGCCGTATTGCGTGCCGCTCAGGATCTGATGGTAGCGGTCGGGCGGCGTGATGGTCTGGTTGTAGACGGGCGCGAAGATGTCGAGCGACGGCGCCGTGCCGAAGCCCGCGTCGAAGTTGCTCGCGTAGTGCTGGTAATCGAAGCCGACCAGCAGCGTATGGTCGATCGGACCTGTCCTGAAGTTGCCTTCCACCTGATTGTCGATCGCAAAGGTGTTCAGGTTATCCGCCGATGCCGCCGTGCCGCGATCGAGCGTGCGCAGGTCGTCTTCGAGCGCGGAGCCATAGACGCTCTTGTAGTCCTGCGCGAGATGCAGGAAGCGGGCATTCGAGCGGAACGCCCACGCATTGGTGAGACGCCGCTCGAACTTGTAGCCGATCGATTCCTGCACGCGGTTGAAGCTCTCGAAGCTCGGGTCGCCGTCGTAGAAATTGCTCGGCAGCTTGCCGTTCGGGTTGAACAGCACGGTGCCCTGCGGCGGCACGCTGCCGTACGACGTGCTGCGCGGATCATGCTGATAGAGACCGAACAGCGTCAGCGACGTCTTGCTGTCCGGCCGCCATGTGAACGTCGGCGCAAACGCGATCCGCTCGTTCTTCGTCTGGCTCACCTGGCCGTCCTCGGTGCGCGCGATGCCCGTCACGCGAAACAGATAGCGCTCGTCGCCTGCGACGGGGCCCGACAGATCGAACTTGCCCTGCACATGGCCGTAGTTGCCGAATTCGACGCCGACCTCGTGCAGCGGCTGCACCGTCGGCATTTTGCTTTCCATGTCGAGCAGACCGCCCGCGGCCGCCTGGCCGTACAGCACCGACACCGGCCCCTTCACCACTTCGACGCGATCCATCATGTACGGATCGAGCTGAGGCGTGCCGTACCAGTTGTTGCCGATCAGCTTGAGGCCATTCCAGTAGGTGTCGGCGTCGAAACCGCGGACTTTGAGCTGGTCGTAACGCGTCGCGACGGCGCCGCGCGTCTCGGGCGTCACGCCCGACGTGTAGCGCACGACTGCGTTCAGATTCTGCGCGTTCTGCTGGTCCATCTGCGCGCGCGTGATGACGGACACCGACTGCGGCGTCTCGAGAATCGGCGTGCCCGATTTGGTCGCCGACGCGTTCCATTCGGCGACATAGCCGTGGGTCGGCCCGTACGGTTCGTCGCTGTCGGTTTGGGCCGTCACGCTGACGGCGGGCAGCGTGCCTTCTTGCTGGACGTCGGCCGGAGCGCCAGCGGAGGCGCCGGGCCGCGCATCGGTGGACTGTGCCCCCGCGTGCAAGGTCGCGAACGCGAGCAGCACCGCTATCGTCATCGGCCGCAGCACGGTCGAAAGTGTCTTGCGTGATTTCATTGGTCTTTTGCCGGATCTTTTGTAAATGCGAATCATTGTTATTTGCGATGCGCATTGTGCCGCTTCGTTCTACGTTTGTAAAGTTCGCGTGGGAGGTTGGTCGGAAACCCGCGCCGATGCAGGCGATGCTGAACTCGCCGGCATGGTTCGATGCAGGGTGGTCAGGCACACTTCGCGTCCGCCACCAAGCTGGCGTTTGCGCGCGACGCCAGCGCTCGCGGCAACGCGGCCTTGCGCGTCTCGTTGCGCGAGAAACGGCTAGTATGGGTCTCTTGTTTCAGTTCTCTGCGCCAGCGCGTTGCGCCGGGCAAGTGCCCCCGCGAGAACGCGGCCACTCAACGGACCAGACGACTCCTCACCATGATCTTCGTCATCGTCAAAGTCATAGCGGCCGTCGTGCTGCTTTTTGTCATTCTGGCGCTTGAAGTCGTCGTCGCAATCGGGCTCGATCTCGCGCTCCGACGGCTGCAGGATCACAAGCGCGCCGGCGCGGCCAAAGCAAGCACCGCATAGCTCATCTTCTACTCATAGTCGTCGCGTCAAGATGTGCCTTTCGACAGGAGGCAACGATGAAGGGCATTGGCGGAATCGATCACGTCGCGATCACGGCCAACGATCTGACGTCAGCGTGCGCGTTCTATGACAGCCTGTTCGGCGCGCAACTGGTCGCGCAACACAGCGTCGGCGAAACCGTGCTGGTGCGTCAGATCGCGCTTGGCGGCGCCGTGTTGAGCATTCATCAGCGGGGCAATGGCGTGAAGCTGGTCGCGGCCCGTCCAACGCCGGGCGCCGCCGATATCTGCTTTCGCTGGAACGGCACGATCGACGAGGCCGTCGCGCTGCTCGCGTCGAGAAGCATCGCCGTGCTGGAGGGCCCGACGCCGCGCAGAACCGCCGACGGGCGGCCCGGTCATTCGATATTCTTTCGTGATCCGGACGGCAATCTTCTGGAATTGATGGCGGCGGATTGAACCGTCGCCGCGTCGATGGCGACGCGGCTTCCCAGCTATTGATCAAGGAAGCCGCGATGCGCGAATCAGCTCGTCAGAAGGTTTCGCCGATCATCTCTTCCGTCTTGCGCCACAGTGCGTCGGCGTTGGCGGGATCGAGCGCGTATCGGCGGACGCCTTCGCTGACGGGCGTAATGACCACGTCGTCGGCGACGATCTCGCTCACGTGGCAGTTCTCGCAATAGCGGCCGCCGATCTCATCGGCCGATGCGACGACTGCCGTCCACACCGATGTCGCCGCGCCTTGCGGGACGGTCTTGAACTCGAACGGCGCCTTGCCCTCGGACGCCAGCTGGCTGTTGATCGTGTTCAGCAGCGCCGTCATCTGCCCCTCATCCATGTGGCGCGCCAGCTCCGTGTGAATCCCGCCGGGATGAACGGCCGCCGCGCGCACGCCGCGCGCCCGATGCCGCCTGTCGAACCCGAGCGCGAACAGCACGTTCGCCGTCTTCGCGCGTCCGTATGCGACGAACGGATCGTAAGGGGTTCGCTCGAAGTTGGGATCGTCGAGATCCACGTTCGAAAACCGATGTCCCGACGACGCCAGCATCACCACGCGGCCGCCCGAGGGCAGCAGCGACGCGAGCCGGTTCACCAGCACGAAGTGCCCGACGTGGTTCGTGCCGAACTGCGTTTCGAATCCATCGGCCGTCTTGCCGAACGGCGTTGCCATCACGCCGGCATTGGCGATGATGACGTCGAGCGGCTTGCGCTGCGCCTGCAGCGCGTCGGCGCACGCGCGCACGCTGTCGAGGCTCGCGAGATCGAGCGAAACCAGCTCGATGCTGCCGCCCGCCGACGCCGCCTCGCGCCGCGCGTCCGCGATGGCGCGCGACGCCTTGTCCAGATCCCGCGCCGCGCCGATCACGCTCGCGCCCCGCGCGGCAAGCGAGCGCGCCGTCTCGACGCCGAGCCCCGCCGACACGCCCGTCACGAGAATCCGCTTGCCGCGCAGATCGACGCCCGCCAGCACGTCGTCCGTCGTCGAGGTTGCACCAAAGTTCTGAGCCATTCACTTTCTCCGCTTGCTGTAAGGTTGACGCTTCGCTCCGTCCGGGATAAAACGGAGCCTCCATCCGCTTTTACATACTAACCGGAGTCTCCCTCCGTTTGCAAGCATCAAAGTCATGACTCATTCGACGCCGAAAGAGCGCAAACCCAGAGCCGACGCGCTGCGCAACCGCGAGCGCATCCTCGACGAAGCCAAGAAGGCGTTCACGCGGGCAGGCGGCGACATCAGCCTGGAGGACGTCGCGCGCCAGGCGGGCGTCGGCCCCGGCACGCTGTATCGGCACTTCCCGACGCGCGATGCGCTGCTCGAAAGCGTGTATCGGGCCGAGGTGGAAAAGCTCGCCAACGAAGAACGCCGGCTCGCCGATTCGATGCCGGCGCCCGATGCGCTGCGCGCGTGGATGCTGCTGTTCGTCGACTACATCGCGACGAAGAAGATCATCGCGCCGGCGTTGAACTCGATCGTGGGCGGACCGACCCAACTGTTCGAATCGTCGGGTGCGCAAATCAAGGAGGCGATCCAGTCGCTCGTCGCGCGTGCGATCGAAAGCGGCGACGTTCGCGCCGACCTCGACCCGCTGGATCTGCTGCGCGCGCTCGTGGGCGTGTCGAACGTCGCGTCCGCGCCCGACTGGCAGCAGAGCGCGAGGCGCCTGGTCGATATTCTTCTGGTGGGCTCGCGCCCGCCGGAGTGAAAGGGCGTCAGGCTTTCCGCTCGCGCTGAATGGTGGGCATCGCGCGTGCATGCACGCCGCATCGCGAAACGAAAAAAAGGCCGCCCAGCAGGGCGGCAAATCCGTCAAGACCTGAAGAAAACGTTTCAGACGGCGCACGGGCCGGGAAACGATGACGCATGCCCGCCGATATGACGTACCGACTCCTGCGCATCGACGCAAGCGCAATGCCGTTCATTCGCGTCAGATTCGCGCGCGTCTGAAGCATCATCGTATTTATTAGTCATCCAAACTTTATTTGTCTTTTCGCCACCCACAACAATAGCGCTTCATCCAAGGCTCGCCAGCGAACAGCGCCCACCATTGATGTTCCCGATGCAACACCGTGCTCCCCTTTGCGAGGCTTCTGCACGCGAGCGCTTGCCTCTACGATTCATCCTGCGCAACCGAGCCGCGAATGTTTCGCGCGCCGTGCAGCACGCAAGCAAGCCGCAACCACCGACAATAATCCGGATGACGACACTACGCCCACCGCCGCTCACGTTACTCGACAGGTATCACGGACAAGAACCGCGCACGCTCTATTCGACGACGGTCACCGTCACGGGCGGCGACGCACGTCATGGCCGCGCGTCGGGCGCGGCGCGTTCCGACGACGGACAACTCGCCGTCGAGTTGCGCTTGCCGACATCGCTAGGCGGTCCCGGCGGCGGCACCAACCCGGAGCAGTTGTTCGCCGCCGGCTACGCAGCGTGCTTTCACGGCGCCCTGAGCCTGTTGGCCGCACGCGCTGCCATTCCCATCGCGGGTGCTCGCGTCGATGTCACCGTCGACTTCAGCCGCGACCCGATGGATGGTCTGTTCGTGCTGAGCGCGCGCACGCTCGTGCATTTGCCGGGCATTCATCGCGCGGTGGGCGAAGAACTCGTGCGCAACACGGAGCGGTTCTGCCCGTACACCAAGATGGCGCGGCAGGGCATCGTGAACATCGTCGCGCTTGCCGCGCCACGCGATACGGGCGAATCCTGACGCGAATCGCCGTCTTGTAGAGAGGTTGGTTATGAAGCGAATCGATCCCTGGATGCAGATTGTCAGCGGGTTGCACGAGCGTGCGCCGTACGCCGCGCAGCCGAGTGCGATGCCCGTCGCGCAACGGCCGCGCAAACGGCGCCACGCAATGACAGGCACGATCGCGCGAGCGATGGCCAACGCCACCTCCATCCGCCGCATCGAATGGCAGACCACCTGCACGATCCTTGTGACATGGAGCGATTCCACACTCGGCCACTATGAAGACCAGACATGGCGCGAGGGCTTTGCGCGCACAGCGGGAGTTTGCGGGCTCACGGGCGTGCCGGTGCGTCGCGGCGACCCGGTATTCAGGCCGCTTCATCGCGGCAGCGCATTGCCCGCCAACGCGCTCGACATGATTCTCGCTGACCCGCTTCGGGCCCAGCGCTACTCGCTCAATTGAATACGAAGTACCACAACGAGGACCATGAAGATGTCGAAGCAAGAGGAACAAAAACAGAATGTCACCCGCCGGAATCTGCTGGTCGGCAGCGCCGCTGCCGCCGGCGGCCTCGCCGCATCGCTGATACCCGGCACCGCGCAGCCAGCCGCATCATCGCGCGCCGCGAAGACGGGCGGCGTGCGCACCGCGAGCTACATCACCGCGAAAGACGGCACGCAGCTCTACTACAAGGACTGGTGCGGCGGGCGACCCGTCGTGTTCTGTCACGGCTGGCCGCTCAGTTCGGATAGCTGGGAATCGCAGATGATGCTGGTGGCGTCGCACGGCTTTCGCGCCGTCGCCCATGACCGCCGCGGCCACGGACGATCGAGCCAGCCGTGGAATGGCAACGAGATGGACACCTACGCCGACGACCTCGCCACAGTGTTCGACACGCTCGGCCTGAAGGATGCCGTTCTCGTCGGATTTTCGACAGGCGGCGGAGAAGTCGCGCGCTATCTCGGCCGCCACGGCTCGCGCCGCGTGTCCAAAGTCGTGCTGGTATCCGCCGTGCCGCCGTTGATGCTGAAAACGCCCGCGAATCCGGGTGGCCTGCCCATCGAAGTATTCGACGGACTGCGCGCGGCGCAACTGGCCAACCGTTCCCAGTTCTATCGCGACGTGCCGTCGGGCCCGTTCTATGGCTTCAATCGGCCGGGCGCGAAGCCGTCGCAGGGTTTGATCGATTCATGGTGGATGCAAGGCATGCAGGGCGGCCACAAGAACACCTACGATTCGATCAAGGCGTTCTCCGAAACCGACTTCACCGAAGATCTGAAGCAGATCGACGTCCCCACGCTGATCATCCATGGCGACGATGACCAGATCGTACCCATCGACGCCGCGGGCCGTGCGTCGGCAAAGCTGATCCGCAATTCAAAGCTTGTGGTGTATCCGGGCGCGCCGCATGGCCTGACGGACACGCATAAGGATCAATTCAACGCGGACCTGCTCAAGTTCATTCAGAGCTGAAATCACGCAGGCTTCGATACGCAAGGGCGAGCATCTTGATGCTTGCCCTTTTTATCAAGCAGAGCTTGCACACCTCATGTCGTGCTTCGCCATCAGACTTCATCCACGCCGATCAGCTGGATTTGACGCTCATACGCGGTGGCGCCTTGTTTCCTTGCAGCACGTAACGCGTCGCGCAAGCACGAAACGCTCGCACGATGATCTCCTTCGAGACGTAAAGCAGCAGCCTTCGTGATGAGCACCTGAGGGAGATGCAACGCGTCGCCGTTGGACACGATCTCAACGATCGTTTCGTCGCATATCAGCGTGGCACGCCGCGCATCGCCGTTCGAGCAAAGCGCCATCGCCAGTGCGTTCCTGAATATCGAAGCAGGCATCGTGTAGTCGCATGTCTTCATCCCGCCCAGGCAGGCTTCGAGCAACGCAATCGCCTCCACCGCTCTTCCTTCGGCGAATGCGATCTGTCCGCGAATCCCCTGCGCCGCATAGCGATAAGGCGTAAATCCATTCACCCTGACGAGGGTATCCAACTCGTCGGCAATACGCGTGAGCCGCGTCCAGTTTCCCGTCCACGCAAACACTTCTCCCGCCCAGATGAGGGTGACACATTGCGTGGCCGGATGGCGAAGCCCACGCGCCTTTTCGATGGCGTCGTTAGCGACATGCTCTGCGTCTTTCGAATGCCCGGTTAGCCAGAGATTTCTTGCTTTTCCGCTCAAGGCCCGCAAATACAGATTGATGCCGAGCCCGCAAGGTACGAGCGCATAGCCTTCACGTGCGGCGTTGGACTCGACGACAGCATCCCAAAGCCTCGACGAAGACGCAATGTCGCCCATCATATGCAACGCTACGCCCTGCATGGAGTAGACTGCCGACGCGTCGCGCCCTTGCGCCAGCATCCATTGCACGGCCTCTGTTGCGAAGGACAATGCGCCGCGAAAATCGCTGATCCGGTAAAGGTGCATGATCAGCCCGCACAGGAGCCGCTCGTGCCACGCGGCATCGCCCAACGACATCGCAATCGACAAACCACGTTCGTGGGCGATCTGCACCTCGCGACTGTTGCTGCCCGTGAACATCAGCGCCTGGCCGTAAGAGGCAACCAGTTCCAGTTCGATCGGACTACCCCGCTCCCGGACGTCCAGTTTCGCCAGCGCGATCTCTGTCCATTTTCTAACCTCGCCGACCATCGATCTGCGCAACAGCAGCCGCGCATAAGACGCGACCAGCCTGCAGCCCGTGAGCACATCCTTCTCGCGCACCAGCGTCCATTCGAGGGCCGCGCGCACATTGCCGAAGTCGGCGGATTGCTTGTCACAGGCATCGTCCGCTACCGATTCATCCAGCCATCTTGCCGCATAGAACGACGTATGGCGGGCACAAAACCGGTCCAGCTCGCCCGCTTCTTCCAGCTTCACGCGTACATAGGAGCGCGTCGTGTCGAGCAGGAAATAGCGGACCCCGGTGTCGTGCAGCCTGACGTCGAGAAGCGACTTGTTCGACAACTGGTTGATCGCTTCCATCACGTCGGCACGCTCGATGTCCTCGGCGGCCAGCACGCATACCGCCGCTTCGAGCGCGAAGCCGCCGACGAACACTGCAAGCCGCCTTAAACATAGCCGCTCGCGCTCCGTCAACAAGCCGTAGCTCCAGTCGAGCGTCGCTCTCAGTGTCTGATGCCGCGGCACGGCCGTGCGACGACCGTGCCACATCAACCGGCTGTTGTTGTCGACCAGTTCGAGAATGCCTGCGAGCCCGAATGTCGGCAGTTGCCTCGCAGCGAGTTCAATTGCCAGCGCAATACCATCGAGTCCGCGGCACAGCCGTGCCACCGATTGCGCATTCTCGTCCGTCAATTCGAACCGGCAACCCGCTTGCACAACACGTTCGGCAAACAGCCTTATCGCAGAGTAGTTGAGTGCAGCGCGCCCGCTGAGCATTTCGCCAGGCGGCGGTACTTCGAGCGGCGGAAGACGGAACACATATTCTCCGTCGACATTCACGACTTCTCGCGAGGTCACCAGTATGGATATGCCGGCTGCACTCCGGTAGAGCACTTCCACGACCTGCGCCACGTCATCTATCAGATGCTCGCAGCAATCGAGTAGAACGAGCGTTCTCGTATGGCCGATCGCAGCGCACACTTCGCCGATCGACGCGGTTCCTTGTCCCTGGCGAAGCGCGGCGACGAGCGTCGCCGAGACGAGATCGGAATCCCGAACGACGGAGAGATCGATGCAGACGACCCTGCCGTCGAATTCTTCGCGCAAGCGTTCCACTACCGCATTCGCGACCGTCGTCTTGCCGATGCCGCCGGCGCCGACAATGCTTACGAAGCGGCGCTCTCCCAGTTGCCTGATGATCTGCTCGATCTCACGTTCGCGACCCACTATCGCGCCGCCGCACTGCAGGAAGCCGCCGTGAAGACGCGCGCCGACGGGCACATCAGCAGAGCCGGAACCTGCCGGTGCGCCGCCACTCACCACCACTGTGGCGACGAAGGTATAGCCGCGCCCGGGCACGTTCACGACGTAGCTGACACCAGGATCACCGTCGGACAACGCCTTGCGTAGCGTGACGAGATGAAAACGCAAACTCCCTTCTTCGACGACCGTATCGCGCCAAACCTCGGCGAGAAGGTCGCGCGTACTCAGAACCGAACCGGCCCGGCGCACGAGTGCAATGAGAATGTCGAGCGCGCGTCCGCCGAGTTTGACCTGCTTTCCGTGGCAAACAAGCAGCCGTTTATCCGGAAACAGAAAGAACGGTCCGAACGAAAAACGCGTAGCGACTGGATGCGATACCGTCGGTCCGTATTTCGATAAGCTGGCAAACAAGTATCATCTCGCATGAAGTGATCGCTTTTGCCGATTCTATACGACGCATTACAAAAACCGAACCTCTTAAGAGGTTGAAATGCCAAAACTGAAACTCGAGTATCCGGTCAGTTTTCGCCTTTACGTTAGACGATTTTCAACGCCGGTCGGCGCATGTCGGGGAATGTGTCTATCTGCCGGTTGAGCAGAATGAAGAGCCTTGCGATCTTTCCGCCCAATAGCGAAAAATGCAGATTCAGAACGAGCGGATTGGGCAAGCCGCTCGTATCGAATGTGCCCGTGATTGCTGCGACGACTGTCGTGACGCGATAGTGATCGAAGCTGCGCAGCACTTCTATTCTCAAACTATCGGCGATGACTTCTCTTGCAATCCAGCCTTCGATCGCGGGACGTCCCCAAAAATCACGTAGCTGATCGTTGACGAGCGCGTCGTTCCTGAAATGCGCTCCCATTGCATTGGCGTCGGCACGATTGAATGCCGACAGAAACGATGCAATCACATCTTTATCTTCTTGCGCGCTCTTTCTGATTGGCTTTTTCCGATCACGCATCCCGGCTCCTCCAGGGAACAAGAGCGCAAATGTTCGCCGATTCTACTGCTTTCGTCTGCTATATCCTGTTAGCGGTTGTTAGCCATTGCGATATGTCCATTGTATTTGGCCGCTAGCGCTGCGGTTTGCTCTATAAACCAGCATCGACATGATTTGCGAGGAATACAGTGTTCTCATGGGAACGACAATGCGCAATACCCAATGTCCAACGGCGAAAGAAGCCGTCGATACGCTACCTGCCGGCTTCAGTACGAGCTATGCCGCGGTCATGACCTTCATTGCCGTCGCGACCGAAGAGAGTTTCGCGAAAGCGGGTGATCGTCTTGGAATCGGCAGATCTTCTGTCAGCAGGAACATTCAGAAGCTGGAGCAGCAGCTCGGCACCAAGCTCTTTTCGCGTACGACCCGAAGCGTCAGCCTGACTGCCGAAGGTGAGATCTTTTACGAGTCGTGCAAGCCGGGCATCGACCGGATTCTCAATGCAATTGAACAGATGCGCGATCTGCGCGCCGGTCCGCCGCGAGGACTGCTGCGTATCAGCTCGACGGTCGGTTTCGGCAGAAAGGTGGTCGCGCCGCTGCTTGGGGAGTTTCGTTCGTTGCACCCGGAGGTTTCGATCGACCTCGCGCTGTCCGACAAGCATGCCAACTTCACGCACGACGGCATCGACATCGCGTTTCGCAATGGGCGCGTCGACGATGGCCAGATCATTGCGCGGCGGATCATCCCGATGCACATGATTCTTTGCGCATCCGCAGACTATGCGCGCAAGCACGGCTTGCCGCTGACCATCAGCGATCTTTCCGGGCACCGTGCGGTGAATTTCCGCTTTTCGTCGGGAAGAATTTTCGAGTGGGAATTCAAGGTGAACGGCGAAATGATCAAGCATGCTCCAGTGGCACCGCTGACCTTCAACGATGCGGATCTCGTACTCGACGCCGTACGGGACGGACAAGGTATTGCGCAAATGGCGGGCTATCAGGTGTGCGATCACATCGCAACGGGCGCGCTCGTGCCATGCCTGCAGCAATATGCGCCCGACGATCGAAGCCATTTTCTCTGCTACTTGAGCAAACAGCACATGCCATCGCGAATGCGCCTGTTCATCGACTTCATGCTCGACCAGATACGACGGCTCGATCTTCAATGCGCAGTCGAAGCCCTTCCATCGGCGAGCACATACGAGGGTGCGCGATGAGATCCTGTTTCTCTGCGCTGACAGCAATCGTCCTCTGGTCGTCGTTCGCGACGCTGAGCATGCCGCTGAGGCATCTTCCTCCGCTACTCGTCACGGGCCTTGCGCTGATCGTCGGAAGCCTCGTCACCATTGGCCATGTCAAGGCGTGGAAGGTCAAGCTTCGCACGTTCGTTTTCGGATCGGGCTGCCTGTTCCTGTATCACTTCTTCCTGCTGAAGTCGTTCACCTACGGGTCAGTCGCCATTGCCAATCTGATCAACTACACATGGCCTTTCATTCTCGTGGTCATGTCGAACCTGTGCGGAGCGCGAAGATCCGGTTGTCTGGCGGAATTGAGTTGCTGCGCCGTCGGATTTCTCGGCTGCGCCGTGCTCGTGCTGCATCCCATTGCAAACGGCAATTACGAATTGCGCGACCTCGCCGGTTACGGATTCGCTGCCGCCGCCGCCCTGGTTTGGGCCACTTACACGCTTCTCACGCCCAGATTCGAGCCTCATAGCTCATGGGCCGTCGGTGGATTCTGCGCAGCAAGCGGAGCGACTGCGCTGGTCGTGCATATGGTTGCAGGACCAGCCGTCGCGGTGAACATTCGCGAACTCGTGTGGATCGCGGCAATCGGAGCAGGGCCGCTCGGCATCGCGTTCGTCGCATGGAATCGCGCGTCCCGGATGGTTGATGCCGGCATGCTCGGGGCGATCTCGTATCTGTGTCCGCCGCTGTCTCTCGTGATGCTGCGCTTCGCCGATCCCGCCTCCGGCATAGACTGGCTTATCGTGGCCATCTCCATTGCGATGAGTGGTTGTGGAATATTCATGTCGCAACGATGGCGTTTGACGTCGTTGAGTACTTCGTGACCGTGAGCTTCGCTATTTCCGGGCGCATCCATCGCATGCTTCAAGTTTCCAGTTCCATCGTACTGGCAGCATCCCACCTTTCGCCTGGCGACAACCGCTCGACCACGTTGATCGTCAGTTCGCGCACGATGTTCACAAACTGCTGCTGCGACGCGTACACCGAATCCTCGTGCGTAGGCCGTTCGAATAACGTGCGTGTCGCGCCGACGAGCACGGACGCCAATTGCCGGCTGAGCATGTCGCGCTGCGGGCCGCTCCACGATGCGTCGCAGCCGAGCGTTTCGAGCATGCGATGTGCGGCCGATTGCAGGTGCGCAAACGTGTCGCGCAGCAGGTGCTCGGTATCGAGCCTTGCCCATACGGCACGAATGGCGTGTACTTCACGCGGCCTTTCGGCGTTCGCCGTCACAAAAGCCTGGGCGAGTCCCGCGACCATGTCATCGGGATTGCATCGCTGCAGATCCTCGCAGGCATTTCGTATGTACGCGACGATCCGATCGAGCTGACGAGACACCGTTGCATCGACCAACGCCTGCTTGTTTTCGAAGTACTGGTAGATGGTACCTACGGCAAAACCGGATCGCTGTGCGACGCGCGTTGTCGTCAGGCCATCGAAACCGTGCGCGTCGAGTATCTGGATGACTGCCTCGAGCACAGTCTCGACTGTTCTTGCTGCACGCAGCTGCCGCGGCGATTTACGAGGCGGCGGACGTTGGACGTTCATCTTCGCAAAGGTAGTGGGAGCAGATTATCTGCACGCCGTTTCGGGCCGGAACGGGTGCATTGGACACGTAGATACTGCGGCTAAAGCGCTCAAATGTAATGTGCCGGTTCCGCATTCTCGAACTGGGCCACTTGCTTCGGCCCATATTTCCCTACTGTTCCAAATACCCGTATTTCACAACATGCCCGTGTCACAAAGCCGGCGTCCCAAACGTCTTGGCTATAAGGGCTGCAAATGCAGTGGAACGAGCGCAGCATCCCGTTCGGATATGGCCGCGAAGCAGGCGACAAACATTCCTGTTGTGATGAGTGATCGAGATGAAATCCCCACGCGAATGGGCAGGCGCACGCGCTCCACCATCGTATGGGCGCTTGCGCTGGGCGCACCGGACGCAAACGAAGGTTTGCAGCGCTGGCTCTATAACGCATTGCGTCTGGCCATCGTCACAGCGCGACTGCCAGCAGGCAGCGTGCTGCCGGGCACGCGCACGCTCGCGAAGCAATACGGCATTGCGCGAGGCACCGTCGCGGCGGCCTATGAGCAGTTGCATTCGGAAGGATATCTGGTTACCCGCACGGGAAGCGGCACGCGCGTAAGCACGACTCTGCCCGATTCAAAGCCCCAGATCCCACCCGCCCAAACGCCGCAAGCGACGCATGAGCGCGACGTTTCGCGGGAATGTCGCGCGCCGTGGATACACCGGCTTAGCCAATGTGACCCGCCCTTTCCTCTCGCAACCGCAAACGCACTGCCGCAGCCATTTCTTCCGCATCGCGGCGACATTCGACTGTTTCCCGTCGATTTGTGGCGTCAACTTCACGTGCGGCAGTTGGGGCCTTCCCGCTTGCTCACGCTCAACGACACGAGCCCGGGCGGATTGCCCGCATTGCGCTGCGCGATTGCAGGACATTTGGCCATTGCGCGGGGCGTGCACGTGTCGCCGGAACAGATCGTTGTCGTCGGCAGCGTGCAACAGGCGCTCGATCTTTGTATGCGCTTGCTGACAGCGCCGGGCGACGCCGTGTGGATGGAAGATCCCGGCTATATCGGCGCGCGGCAGATCATGCACGCGAGCGGCGCGCATGTCGTCGATGTGCCCGTCGATTGCGAAGGCTTGCGTGTGGAAGACGGCATCCGCGAAGCACCTGCGGCGACACTCGCCTACGTAAGCGCATCGCGCCATGCACCGCTCGGTGTGCCGCTATCCGCGCGCCGGCGCGCTGCACTGCTGGAGTGGGCGACGCAAAGCGGTGCGATCGTGTTCGAAGACGACTACGACAGCGAGTATTGCTCCCGTTCGGGCCCGCTGCCGGCGCTGCGCAGTCTTCCCGGCGCCGACTCGCGCGTCGTGCTGGCGGGCACTTTCAACAAGGTGATGTTCCCATCGCTGCGGCTCGCGTATGCGGTGCTGCCGCCGCAGCTTGTCGAGCCGTTCGTGCGCGCGGCGTCACTCACGGCCAGAAGCGCAAATGGATTGACGCAAGCTGTGCTCGCGGAGTTTCTCGGCGATGGACATTTCGACCAGCATGTGCGCCGGATCAGAAAGATCTACGCCGCACGCGCAAGCGCGTTCGAACACGCGGCGCAGAAGTACTGGCAGGATCTCATCGACGTTGCGCCCGTGTCTGGACTCGATGTGGTAGGTCGACTGCGGTCGTTCGATGAGCACACGGCCGTTCAAAAGCTGAAAGCGGCGGGTATCGATGCCGCGCCGTTGGGCCGGTACACGCACCGCCATACGCAGCGCCCGGCGCTCGTGATGGGCTTCGCGCCATTCCGCGAAGACGAAATCGATCGCGCCGCGCAACGGATCGCAGCCGCGTTCAACGAAACGGCATCGACGGTGGCATGAAGACGGCGTGTCCGCGCCGGCTTGCCGTTTGACTCGCGCCCTTCAATCGCGTCGGTCTGATACCGCGCGATTGAAGGCTCTGCATGGACACGCTATTGCAGCGTGTACCCGTTATCGACGATCAGATCCTGACCGTACAAGCCGCGCGACGCGGGCGAAAGCAGGAACATGATCGTATCGGCGATTGCGCCCGGTTCGAGGAATTGACCTGTCAGCAGCCTCTGGTTCACGCGCTCCGCCACCCGGGCGAGTTGCTCTTGCGGCAAGCCAAGCGTGGACCAGATGGCAGTCGCAGTCGGGCCCGGCGACACCAGATTGATCCTGATGCCACGCGCCGCGAGTTCGACTGCGAGTGTTCTGGCTTGTGCCTTCAGCGCAGTCTTCGTAGCGATATAAGCCGCGAGCCCAGGAAAGGTCACTGACGACAGAAAGGTGCCAATGAAAACGACGGATACCGGTTTCGCCAATCCCGCCTGTAGCGCACGCAGCGTGTTCAATGCGCCCGCGCCGTTCACGGCCCATTGATGTTCAAATGCTGACGCATCCAGACCATCGGCCAGTTGCGCAATGCCCGCATTGGGCACGAGGAAATGGACCG
Organism: Burkholderia sp. E7m39; assembly: GCA_001319865.1. Taxonomy (GTDB): domain Bacteria; phylum Pseudomonadota; class Gammaproteobacteria; order Burkholderiales; family Burkholderiaceae; genus Paraburkholderia; species Paraburkholderia bengalensis. Next base: position 36,503 of record BBSL01000223.1, read on the forward strand.
GGCCGATTTCTCGTGCACGCTCGGCAAGCGCGAGAAGATCGGCGTTTTGCGTCACATCTCCCGCAATCCATTCGAGCTTTTCTCCGTATTGCGAGGCGAGTGTACTCAAGCCGCCGATGGTTCTGTTCATCGCCAAGACGCGCGCTCCGTGCTCCAGCAAACGGTGGACCGTCGCGAGTCCGATGCCCGAGCTCGCGCCCGTTACGACAGCAAGGCGATTATCGAAGTCCTTAAACATGGTTCTTTCCTTTTCGTTTGTTCCGTTCTTTTGTCGGGCGACAGATCGTGAATCGCCTGACGCGTTGCATGAATCAAGAATCAGGCCAAGCGAAGATCCCTTGTTTAAAGGGCGATTTCGATTGAATGCTGTCGAATCGACCCGAAGCAAATTGACTCCTTAGGCAGTCTTATCGACAAGGCGCGCAATCAGGCAGTTCGCTTTAGCGATTGCGTTAGTTCTGCCGCGACGAAATCGATAAATATTCTCGCCCGCGACGGCATGCTTCTGCCAAATGCATGAAGCGCCTGCACGGGAATGGTGGCAAGCGCGATATCGGGTAACACCACGCTCAAGCGGTTAGCAGCGAGATCGGCTTTGACAGTCGTGCGCAGAAGCTGTGCAATTCCCAGTCCGTTGACAGCGGCCACTCTCATCGCGTCGCCGCTGTCGGCGTCGAACACGCCTTCAACTGTCATGCTGCTTCCATCGCCAAAGATGACGGGCATTGCACGTCCATTGAGCCAGTAACGCACATGCCGGTGTGCGGCGAGGTCGTGCCTGCTTTCGGGCGTGCCGTGCCGTCGCAGATAGTCCGGGGATGCAACGAGCAATAGCGGAAGGTCCGCTATCGGCTGAGCGTACAGCCGGCTATCGACCGTCTGTCCAACCCGGAGGGCGATATCGAATCCTTCGCGGATGAGATCCACATGACGGTCGCTGATGCTCACTTCGAGCGCGAGTGCCGGATTGTCAGGCATCAATTTTTGCGTGAGCGGTTCCAGCAAGGCCCGCCCCAGATCGCCGGGCAGACTCACACGCAATCTGCCGACGGCTGTTGCGGGCGCAGTGAGTACGTCGTCGGCTTCTTCGAGTGCGCGCATAGGCGGCGCAATGCGCTCGTAATAGACCTGGCCTTCGTGGGTCAGCACGAAGGCGCGGGGCGAGCGCTGAAACAGCCGAACGCCAAGCCGCTTCTCCAGCCGTGCCACGCTCTTCGATACCGCCGACGGAGTCGTTCGGAGCGAGCGCGCCGCGGCCGTAAACGAACCCGCCTCGACCGCCCTCACGAATGCAGGCAGACCACTCAATCTCTCAACAGACATAGATGACACTTTGGAAAAATTGATTGTTCCGTTGCGGGACTACAGCGCTCAGACCTCCGACGTTACATTGACGCCGTACGCAAATACTTGCGTTGAAGAACGGAGAGTCAAATGGATCGGCTTAAGAACAAAGTGGCTGTCGTCACAGGCGGCAATAGTGGAATTGGCTTTGCAACCGCAAAGCTCTTTATCGCGGAAGGCGCGAGCGTCGTGATCGTCGGGCGTCGCGCCGATGCCGTCGATGCAGCAACGGCTCAACTCGGCGAACGCGCGACGGGGTTGACCGGCGATCTCGCCGATGCGCAAACCCATGCGCGCGTGGCCGATCTGGTTGCTCGACGCTTCGGCATGGCCGACATCTACGTCGCCAATGCAGGCATGAACACGATCACGCCGTCAGACCAGGTCAGCATCGAATCGTACGATGCGCATTTCGCCGCGAACACCAAAGCCGTGTTCTTCGGCGTTCAGACAATCATGCCGCTCATTCGCGACAACGGCGTCATTCTGCTGACCAGTTCGATTGCGAGCGCGAAAGTACTCGATGGACACGCTGTGTATGCAGGCTCCAAAGCGGCAATCGAAGCGTTTGCCCGAAGCTGGACACTTGAATTCAAAGCGCGCGGCATTCGCGTCAACGTACTGAGTCCCGGCCCGGTCGATACGCCGATTCTTTCCAAGCTCGGCATCGACGCGACGTCCCGCCCCGCGTTCGAGGCAGCCATCGCCGAGCGCATTCCGCTCGCGCGCCTTGGACGCCCGGAAGAACTGGCGCGCGCCGCGCTGTTTCTCGTCAGCGATGAAAGCAGCTTCGTCACGGGCGTCAATCTGCGCGTCGATGGCGGCATATCGCTGACGTGACCCGCGATGCAAGGGCGAGGTTCAGTCCGGCGCCCGGCGATACTTCGCGACGTATCGGGCCTGCGCAATGACGTTGCCATGCATCTGATAAGCGACGAGCGCGGGGCTCGATGCCGCGCGCACATCGATATGCGGCACGTTCAGCGCAGACGCCGTGACGACATAGCGATGCGACGTTCCCTGCGGCGGGCAAGGACCGCCGTAACGCGACTCGCCGAAGTCCGTCAGCGTTTCTACGGCGCCCGTCGGCAAGCGCTTTGGATCGCCCGATGCACCCTTGTCGATCGACGTAGCCGTCGCCGGAATGTTGACCACTTCCCAATGTGTCCAGCCGAGCCCGCCCGTCGGCGCATCGGGATCATAGATCGTCACGACGATGCTCTGCGCGCCCGCCGGTACGTTCGACCACGAAATATGCGGCGATACGTTGTCGCCGTGGCAGCCGAATCCGCCGTACACCTGCTCGTTCGCGAACTGACCGCGACTCAGGTCGTCCACTTTCACGGTGAAGGGTTCGGCGAGCGCTATCGCCGGCATGATCGAGAGAAGCACTGCAGAACAAATCGTCATTCGAAGAACGGTCAGCCGCATCGCGCGCTCCGTTGCAAGAAAAACGTGTGATGTGTGCGGCGGCGATGCGTGAGAACCGCATCACGGCCGCACCCGGAGATCCGCCCGGTTCGCCTTTACAGCGCGAGCGGCTACATCCGTCTAGCCGAAAGTCGCGAGGGGATCGCCAGCGGCCAGTGCCTCTGCGCGATCGGCTGCCGGCGGATAGATCCACTTCGTGTTGATCATCTGCTTGCGCTCCTTGCCTTCGGCACGCGTCAGCTTGACCTGACGGTCCCAGCCTTCCGAATAAATGGCGCCCCATTCGCCGAGATCGACGCACGTCGCGTAGAACGGCTGGCGGTACTGGAGCGTCGGCAGACCGAGCAGATCGGCGGCGACGTTGTAGCCGCCGAACTTGCCCATCACCATGGCGTGCTGGCAGGACATCAGCGCGTAGTTTCCGTCGTCGTCTGTCAGGACTCGCGCGACGTCGCCCGCCACGAACACGTCGCGTGCTTCCGGCACGCGCAGGTCTTCGGCGGCTTCGACGCGCCCAAGCGGATCGAGGCGCGACGATACCTGCGCGGCCAACGTGCTCGCGCGCATGCCGCCAGCCCAGATCACCGTCTTCGCTTCGATGCGCGCGCCCGACGCCGTCCGCACGCCGTCTGCATCGATCGCCACCACGCCCGAGCCGAGCACGGCCTCGACGCCCAGCGACTCGAACGCCTCGGCGATGAAAGGACGCGGATTGGCCCCGAGATCGGGACCGATTTCATCCTGCGAGCCGATCACGACGACACGCGTTTGCGCGTCGGCGCCGAACACATCGCGCAGGCGCTTCGGCAATTCGGTTGCGACCTCGATACCCGTGAAGCCACAGCCGACAATCGCGACGGTGTTGCGCGCAGGCGTTGCCGGCTGCTTCGTCAGGCTGGCGAAGTGCTGATCGAGCAAGACGGCATCTTCGATACGATCGACCGAGAACGCATGCTCCGCAAGACCGGGAACAGGCGGCCGGCTCAGCTTGCTGCCGCTCGTCAGCAGCAAGCGGTCGTACGCGAGCGAACGCGTTTGCCCGTCGGCCGACACGACATTGACTGTCTTGTCCCGAACGGAAATCTCATCGACACTGCCTTCGACATACTTCACACCCACGGCCTCGAGCAGCGGCAACAGCGGCGCGGCCATCTTCTGCGGCTCGCTTTCATACATGCGCGGCCGGATCTGCAATTCCGGCTGCGGCGAGATCAACGTAATTTCGACGTCGCTGCTGCGCACGCCGGCGCTGTCGAGCACGCGCGCTGCGCCCAGCGCGCCCCACACGCCGGCGAAACCGGCACCCACGATCAGGATCTTCTGCGACATGAATTTGCCTTCAGTTAGAGAGTTACGAAGTCGATGGCGGGCACCCTGGTCGACACCATCGGGACCGTGCATCGTCAGGCGGCGTGCGTCGATGAACGCCGGCGTGCCGCACCATTTCTGGCAGGTGTGACGGATTGTAGGTTTGGACGCGCGGCGCCAGAAGACACGCAGACAGCCGCATCGTGTTGTCTCGACCGCAACAATCGATATCGCCGGAAAGGGGAACTTAGGAGGTGGTGTGCGACCAAGGCGGCCGCCATCGCCGCGCTATGGATGGCGGTTGCTGTAGTTCGGTATCGACCCATTGGCGCGAGCGCGCCTGAGTTCCGCCACGACTTCGGCGCGCGACTTCGGACGCTGCGCCGATGCATGAACCGTGTGATCGCGCTGTGCGGCAGAGGACGCCTGATGCGATCTGGCGTGGGTCTTTCCGCTCGACGCCACCTTCGCATGCCGCGCGGTCCGCTCATGCTTGCGGTCCGGTTCATGTGCGACAGGCAACGCATTCTGTTGCGCCGGGCGAGCCTGCACGGCGTTCACGCTGGCAGGCGCGGCGGCCTGCGGGCTGTCGCTTGCCGTCACGATCGCATCGGCAGCCGCGCGAGCCTGTTTCGCCTCGCGCGCGCGCAATTCCTGCTGCAGCGCCAGCGCCTGGGGCAGATCGCTGTGGACGGCGAGCACGGCTTCGAGCAGCACCTTCGCGGCCGTCAGATCGTTGCGTTGCAGACTGTCGTGGACCGACTGCAGCACGTACGCGATATCCGCTTCGGAGGTGTCGTCGGGCGCGATGGCGGGCGGCGCAGTGCCCGCAGGGTTGGCAAGCGGGGTGACGCGTGGGGTGACAAGCGGGGTGGCAAGCGGGGCAACAAGCGGGGCAACAAGCGGCGCTTGGGGCGGATTGTCGGCGGTGGGAATATCGTCGCGCTGAAATAGCGCGGGCCTGGAGGAGTCTCCAGACTCCATATGCAATGCCACCGCGGCAAGGGCGAGTCCGCCCATTACGACGCAGCCCGCAATAGCCTTCCTGTCGAAGCGACCGTTCATCGTTTCACTCCAGCGCGAAGCCGTTTCGAGCAAGACGGATGCCCACCCCGCTGCACGGCCCTATCGCAACATGATAAACACGGTCCGCGCGACGAGTCACTAGCGCGTGAAGCGCGGGAAGCAAACGATGCGAACGACGCGCCATGCATGCCGCTTCAAGAAAGACCGATGTAAGCATTGCGCACGCGTTGCGAAGCGTACCAGCGGACGGCACGAAGAATGCTGGCAAGGATTGGTTTGTCTCATCTCCATTGCATGCGCGAAGCGCCCGCCGGGTCGCCGACTACACTGAGTAACGGAAACTAACGCAATCGCATGCGCGACGAATCTTTCACGGAGGATTGCAGCATGAACCACGAGACCCAGGTAGAGGCATCGCGCGACATGAAGCGCGCATCGCCGTCGAACCTCGCACGATGGCTCAGCATTCTGTTCGCCGTGCTGTCCGGCATGTATCTGCTGGTGGGGGGCGGCTGGCTCGTCGCGGTCGGCGGCTCGCCCTATTACGTGATCGCGGGCATCGCGCTGCTCGCGATCGCGTGGCTCATCGCTCGCGGCAACGGGCTCGCGTTGTCGCTGTATGCGTTGCTGCTGATCGGCACGCTGATATGGGCCGTCGTGGAAGCGGGCTTCGACTTCTGGGCGCTCGCGCCGCGCACCGACATCCTCGTGCTGTTCGGCATCTGGCTGCTGCTGCCCTTCGTCTACCGTCTCTTCGATGCATCGGCGCGGCGCGGCGCTGTCGCGCTCGTCGTCTGCCTCGTGCTCATGGGCATCACGCTCGCGTATGCCGCGTTCAACGATCCGCAGGAGCTCAACGGCACGGTTGCAGCGACGGCTCCCACGCCGTCCGCGCAGGCGGACTCGCAGCCCGGCGACTGGACCGCGTACGGCCGCACGCAGGCGGGCACCCGTTACTCGCCGCTCACGCAGATCAATCAGCAAAACGTCAAAGACCTGCAGGTCGCGTGGACCTTCGAAACAGGCGACAAGAAAGGCCCCAATGATCCCATCGAAATCACGGACGAGGTCACGCCGATCAAGGTCGGCGACATGCTCTATCTGTGCTCGCCCCATCAGATCCTGTTCGCGCTCGACGCAGCGACAGGCAAGGAGAAATGGCGCTTCGATCCGCGCCTGAAGGCAGATCCGAGCTTTCAGCACGTGACCTGCCGGGGCGTGTCGTACCACGAGACGCAAGCGGCCGCCGCCGCCAAAGACGCCGCCGCGCGACAGGCATTGCCCGCGTGCGCGCGCCGCGTGATCCTGCCCGTCAACGACGGCCATCTGTTCGAACTCGATGCGGCAACGGGACAACGCTGCGCGGGCTTCGGCAACAACGGCGACCTCGACCTGCAGCATCTGCAGCCTGTGAAGACAGCGGGCCAATACGAGCCGACCTCGCCGCCTGTCGTCACCGACAAGATCATCGTGATCGCCGGCTCGGTGACGGACAACTACTCGACTCACGAGCCGTCCGGCGTGATCCGCGGCTTCGACGTCGAAACGGGCAAGCTCGTGTGGGCATTCGACCCGGGCTCGGATACGCCGAATACGATTCCCGACGACCAGCACGCGTTCACGCTGAATTCGCCGAACTCGTGGGCGCCTTCGGCCTACGATGCGAAGCTCGACCTCGTCTATCTACCCATGGGCGTGACGACACCCGACATCTGGGGCGGCAACCGCACGCCGCAGGATGAGCGCTATGCGAGCGGGCTGCTGGCGCTGCATGCGTCGACGGGCAAGCTCGCGTGGTTCTATCAGACCGTTCATCACGACCTGTGGGACATGGACCTGCCGGCGCAGCCGACCATCGCCGACATCACCGACCGCAACGGCAATGTGATACCCGCCATCTACGCGCCCGCGAAAACCGGCAACATCTTCGTGCTCGACCGCCGCACGGGCACGCCCATCGTGCCCGCGCCCGAGCAGCCTGTTCCGCAAGGCGCCGCGCAAGGCGATCGCGTGTCGCCGACGCAGCCGTTCTCGCAGCTGACCTTTCGCCCCACGAAGAACCTGACGGGTGCCGACATGTGGGGGGCGACGATGTACGACCAGCTCGCGTGTCGGGTGCTCTTTCATCGGCTGCGCTACGAAGGCACGTTCACGCCGCCGTCCGAACAGGGCACGCTGGTGTTTCCCGGCAACCTCGGCATGTTCGAATGGGGCGGCCTGGCCGTCGATACCGACCGGCAACTCGCGATCGCCAATCCGATCGCGCTGCCGTTCGTGTCGCGGCTCATCAGGCGCGGACCGGGCAATCCCGAGCAGCCTGCCGCGAGCGGCCAGGGCGGAACGGGCACGGAAGTCGGCATCCAGCCGCAATACGGCGCGCCGTTCGGCGTCACATTGAATCCGTTCCTGTCGCCCGTCGGCTTGCCGTGCAAACAGCCGGCATGGGGCTATGTCGCCGCAATCGATCTGAAGACGAACGAGGTGGTGTGGAAAAAGCGCATCGGCACGGTGCGCGACAGCGCGCCCGTGCCGCTGCCGTTCAAGATGGGCATGCCGATGCTCGGCGGCCCGATGACGACGGCCGGTCACGTGTTCTTCATCGGCGCGACCGCCGACAATTTCTTGCGCGCGTTCAGCACGGATACGGGCGACGAGTTGTGGCATGCGCGTTTGCCCGCGGGCGGACAGGCCACGCCGATGACCTACGAGGCGAACGGCAAACAGTTCGTGGTAATCGCGGCAGGCGGGCACGGCTCGTTCGGGACGAAACTCGGCGACTATGTGATCGCGTACGCGCTGCCGAATAAATAACGCGCTTGCATGCGCGCGCGCCGCCGCGCATCGCTTGCCGTTGCGAATCGACCGGCCAGGCACCGCGCATGCTCACGCGAATGCGCAAGCGCATCGCCGGGATGCGCGCCATATCCGATCGAGGAGAGCGACATGGCTGAGCGTGACGAACGAAACATCGACGAACGCATTCGCGAACGCGCGTACGAGTTGTGGGAACGCGACGACGATCCGAAGAAGCATGCGGACGAGTACTGGGATACCGCGCGTAGACAGATCGAAGCGGAGGGCGTCGGCGACGCGTCCGTCACGCCGCCCGTCGAGCAGTCGGACAAACGGCAGCTCGAAAGCGAAGACCCGCAAGAAGGCGACACGCCCAACGTCGAGGCGGTGGCCAAGCCGCGTGCGAAGCGCACACGATAATGCATCGTGAGCGGTTCGCGGCGTTGTCTGAGATTTTTGGCGCGGACCGCTTCAAAGCGCTCGCCGAGTCGCTACAATTGCGGCCCCTTGCCCGGGTGGCGAAATTGGCAGACGCACTATCTTGAGGGGGTAGCGCCGGGAGGCGTGCGGGTTCGAGTCCCGCCCTGAGCCAAGGTGCCTATATCATTTGCCCCAACCGATGCAATACTGCTTACTGCGTCTGTTTCAAGGTTGGTCAGGAAACTGCCGCCCTTGATGGCCGTCTGCACGCCAGCCGCCAGCGTGGATTGTGTCGCGATGCCACGTGCCTGCTGCGACAAGCTGGCTCCGGTGGACCCGCTCGATTGCGAGATGGTCGTTCCGACCACCGAACTCGTCCCGGCCGTCTGCCCAAGCGTCTGGACACTATCGCCGAGTTTGTTCGGGTTCAGTGACCAGTACGCAATACCAATGCACTCGTATTGGTGTTGTGCGTCACGCCGTCGGTAATGCCCGCCGTCAGCATCGCCACGCCCACGGACTCGGCAATGCCGGCGAGACTGAAATCAGCTTAATCATTCTCATCTTCCCTCCGCGCAGGATTGGTTTCAACGCGTCGATGCAATTTCTGCAGTTGTCGTTGATGATGCGTATCGTGGCGTACCGGAAAGCGCTGGACTACACGAGGCACGCCGTATCAAACTTCTGACCTATTTGCTTCCGGCCTTCCGAAGACCTTCAGAAATTTCTCCGAGGCGTCGCAATGCAGCCCACGGGTCATTCGCTAGCTCTTCTGAATTAACATCGAGCATATGCGCGTACCCGTCTGCCACCTTCCCCAACGTTCCTTCGATAACCAGCGCGACGTCTTGTTGGCTCCCGCAATCTGTCAAGATATTCCGCAGTGCAGAATAGAAGGCAGTGTTGTACGGCGAGAGACGTGCCAGTTGCTTCCTCTCCCAGTTCTCGGCCAGCCAATCAAGATTTTTTCTCAACTCCAGGCTCAATTGCATATTCAGTTCCTTGATTCAACTTTGGGCCGATCGTCAACGGCGGATTAAAACCATATCGAGCCCCCCGGGACGAATACTTGTCATCCGCATTGCAGCGGTTCGGCAGCGCGACGCTGGGCGACCCGTTGTACCGGGCAGAAGACCACCTTGGCAGCTTACTGCGCACGCTTTTCCTGTGCGATTACTTCAGCAACATTGAGTTCAGCCGAGAGATACATACGTTGCTCAACTGCGGCGAATCGGTCGATCAGTCGCAGCGCGCCATCTATACCGGCGAGATCGTGCAGGAGCGCGGACGACGACGCGACGAAATGATCGCGACATCGGGCTCTTTGAGGCCGCTCACATGTCAATTTCCGCGGAATGTGGCGGCGCGTGGCCGGATCGTGAAGCGGTTCCGTAAAGCCGTGATGACGTGTCTGCGAAGCAGCAGCTACGGCGAAAGGTGCGCGCAAACAGGAAGCGCATGGAGAGGATTTGCAGCCGCACGCATTCACGCGATGATACGTTCGAGCATTTTATCGAGCCAATTAGGCATTACGGGTATCAAATCCGACTCATATACTGGTCTCACTTACGGAAGCGAACTGATGAGAACGAGTTTCGATGTCGCGCGTCCGGGCCCTCGCACTTTAGACCGCCACTGGCGCCAAAGTGCCCATAGCATGAACATGGAGAAAATCATGAATTACATCATCAATATATTGAGTCGATCCGGCCTTATGACGCGCGACCTCGATTACCACCTGATCCGCGCCGCGATGGTGATCATCTTCGCGTGGTTCGGTTACGATAAATGGTTCGATGTTGAGATCACAGGACTGCTTCCGTTAATCACCCACGGCCCGCTTATCTTCTGGATGCCTGCGGTGTTGGGCGTTGGAGGCACAAGCATTCTTTTGGGAACGGCAGAATGGACGTTCGGCTCTTTACTGTTCTTGGGCTACTGGAATAAGAAATTGGGCGTCTTGGGCGCCCTCGGTTCCACGTTCAGCTTCATAGCAACGTTCTCGATCTTTCCATTCGCGCCTGGCGCTTGGGAGCACGCCGCTGGAGGCTTTCCTGCCATGACAATAGTTTCGGCTTTCCTTTTGAAGGATCTTGTTCTACTGGTTGTTTCTGTGTACCTGCTCAAGCAGGACGTTGCCCGAGTGATGGCGGCCCGGGGCTCTGCCGCGCAACGGGACACCAGCCCTCTCCGCAAACTGAAGGTATAACGGCTTGAGGAACGTGTCCCTGACGCACCTGTCGTGGGTTTGGGGGGTGCGTCTTGCGCGGTGTACAAGTACCGCGTTATACGCGATACGGCTGAACACTTTGCCGGCCGAGCGGTCGGCTTTTTTGTTTTGCCGTGAGAGAAGCAGCACAGGGCGACGTCAGCCGACGAAGCGAGAACCAACTGCGCTGCAATCACCGGAGGTAATATCTCTGACCGATCCTGCACGGTGAGAAACAAGCGCAACGTTGATGTCGTGCCACCCTGACATTTAGACGGCCGCCCGGTCCGGCAAAGCGGCCGTTCGATCTCGAAGCGACCGGGCAGGCACCCATTACCTAGACGGCATATCGGATGATGCTCTGATCTTGAACGTTCTCGACCAACTCATCAGCACGAGATAAAAGCCGAAGTAGCAACGGGTTTGTATTCGCACTGTTGTATCCCATGGCAAGATCAATCGTCGGCGGCACGCCGTCGAGCGCCCGCGCAACAACATTCGGTGTCAGCATGTTTTGCGCATACAGCGGGATAAGCGTAACGCCACCCGTGGACGTGACAAGCGACATTGCCGACGGGAGGTTCTCGCCTTCGTACCCCGGCTTGAGCGTGATTCCGACTTTCGATGCGTAATCCTGGATCACGGACTCCAATACAGGCGAAGTCCTGGCTGAACTGACGTAGATTTCGCGGGCAAGATCCTGCGGCCGGATTTTTTTGCGTGACGTCAGGCGATGGTCTGCGGGCAGCACGGCGATCAGAGGCTCCTTTGCCAAGACCTTGAAAGTCAGGCCGTCCGTCTGTCGCTCACGGCGAAGAAAGGCAACGTCTAGCTTCCGTCGCATCAGCCCGAGCGCAAGTTCTGGGGAGGACTGACTGCACAACGTGATCTCGGCCTGCGGTGCCTCCTCCCGGAGGATCCGTAACGCGTGGGGTAGCCACACAACTTCCTGCCCGGCAAGGAAACCCATGGACAAGACAGGCTTTTCTGGCTGTTCCGCCCGCCGCGCGCCGTCAGTAGCCGCTTCAACTTGCAACAGCGCCAGGCGCGCGTGATCAAGGAAAACTCTCCCGCCGGCGGTGAGCGCCACGCCACGTGCCTGGCGCTCCAGCAACTTCACACCGACTTCGGATTCCAGGTCGCGAATCTGCCGGCTCAACGACGGCTGCGACGTGTGCAATCTCCGCTGAGCGGCCGTCAATAGGCTGCCTTCCTCCGCAACGGCAATGAAATATCGCAAATGTCGAAGTTCCATTGGATTTCCGATATGCCTTCAAGGCATAGGTAAGAGCCTTACAAAGCCTTTGTCCTCAGGGAAAGGGATGCCTATTCTTTGCAGTAGCTTCCGTCTATGCATCGACGGAGGCACCGCGGTCACACCAGTCGCATCCACGAAGGAGAGGGCGATGTCTATAGATCCCAAGCTTAGCATCGCGTTCCGCCACTGCAGTCCATCGCGGCGTTGTCGGAGTGCGCTCCGCGCGCAGTTTTCAGATGCGCACTGGGAAATTTGACTGCGAAAGAAGCCGCCGGCAGCGCTCTCGATACCTCGCGGAGCACCAACGCTTCAATCGATCTTTTTAAAGGAGGTACCAGCGATGCCTACGATCACCACTCCGGACGGCGTAAAGATCTTCTACAAGGACTGGGGGTCCGGTCAGCCGATCATCTTCAGCCATGGCTGGCCCCTGTCTGCCGACGACTGGGACGCCCAGATGATGTTTTTCCTTCACCACGGCTACCGGGTGATCGCCCATGACCGGCGTGGGCACGGTCGGTCCGAGCAAGTCGGCACCGGCAACGACATGGACCACTGGGTCGCCGACCTCGCTGCACTGACCGAACACCTCGGCATCCGCGACGCGATCCACATCGGGCACTCCACCGGCGGCGGCGAGGTGGCCCGCTACGTCGCTCGTCACCAGGAGCGGGTCGCCAAGGCAGTGCTGGTGGCCTCGTTGACGCCGAACATGGTGAAAACCGACGCGAACCCTGGCGGTCAGCCGCGGGAGTGGTTTGACGCGGTTAAGTCAGGCGTGCTTGGCAACCGGTCGGAGTTTTACCGGGAAGTCCCGGAGGGTCCGTTCTATGGATTCAACCGTCCGGGCGCCAAGCCGTCGGAGGCGGTGATCGCGAACTGGTGGCGCCAGGGCATGGCCGGCAGCGCTCAGGCCCATTACGAGACCGTATCCTCCTGGCTGGAGGACTACACCGAAGATCTGAAGAAGATCACTCTGCCGGTACTGGTCATGCATGGCGAAGACGACCAGATCGTCCCGTTCGCAAGTTCGGTGCCGCGCGCGGTCGACCTGCTCGCGAACGGTGTGCTGAAGACATACTCTGGCTTCCCGCACGGCATGCTGACTACCCACGCGGACGTCCTCAACCCGGACCTTCTCGAATTCATCAAAGCCTGACGGGACGCCGGCCCGAACCAGAACAGGCAATTCGAGTGGCGCGCTCCGGGTGCCATGAACGGATTTTGCAGAACCCGATTCCCGGCGGCGTTCCCGTCGCCAGGAAGCAGCGTCATGCGCATCGAGAAGTAGGCGAGCATCTCGCCGATAGAGAATAGCGTGTCGTTCGAGCTGCCTTGCTGCTCGAACTGCCCCGTTCAACTTCGTCCACAAGCCAAGGTTCTCACCATCGACGCCGTACTGTATTGCCCAGCGCACGTCATCCGTATCGCCAGAATTCGTAGATGCTCGCCCCACAGGGGTCGACTTCTCAAAGTTTTGCTTGCATCACCCGTTCTCGCAACAGCGGAACCACGAAGTCGACGAATGTGCGCAGTTTCAGCGGCAGTCTGCGTTGCCTGTCATAGACGAGATGAAGCGGGCGCGGATCGGGCTCGAATTTCTGCAGGACGACACGCAGCCGCTGCTGCCGTACATGCTCAACCACCTGATAGGACATCGCCCGAACCAGCCCGGTGCCCGACAGCCCGGCGTCGATTGCGGCATCGATGGTATTGACGCTCAAGCGCGGCAGTATGGAAGTTTTGATCTCCTCGCCTGCAGACCAGAAGCTCCATTGCACCGACGCCGAAATGCTTTCGAACGAAATCACGCTGTGAAGGGCCAGATCGTCCGGTTTGGTGGGCTCGCCCCGAGTGTCCAGATAGTCCGGACTGCCGCAGACAACGCGCCTGATCGAGCCTAATCCCACCGCGACCAGATTGCTGTCTGGAAGGTCACCCACTCGCAGCGCCACGTCGACCTGATCGTCAAGAAAATGGGTGACCCGATCAGTCAGCACCAGGCCCACCGAGACCTCCGGATATGAAGCAAGAAAGCGCGTTACGACGGGCAGCACATGCAGCCTGCCGAACATGATCGGCGCAGTCACAACCAGGTCGCCTTTCGGCTCTGCATATTCTCCCGCAGCGATCCGCTCCGCCTCGACCACCTGTTCCAGAATGGCTTTCGCCGACACTGCGTAAGACCGTCCAGCGGGCGTCAATTCGAGCCCTTTCGTCGAGCGGACCAATAACGTCGCCCTCAGGTGCGTCTCCAGATCGGCCATCTTGCGGCTGACCGTGGCGAGCGGAACACCAAGCTTCCGGCTCGCCTTCGAAAAACTCCCTGTCTCTACTGCGGCGAGAAACACCGCCATCGCATCGAGTTGATCCATGGCCTTCCAGAAAATGAGAGGTCGCTTTCAAATTTTACTGTCTATCGCTGATTTCCGGGAATGCACAGAATGCATTCACGACGTCGACACGGCGGTCAAATCGAAAGCAGTCGCCGAACGAGCCTCAGGGGCTCACGCATCGCAGGCCCTTCTGCGATGGTCTCTGATAATCGTGTTCCTGTGGTTTGGCGGTATGAAGTTTACGAGCTACGAGGCGCATGGTATTGCCCCGTTCATCGCCAACAGCTCGATCATGAGCTGGCTGCACGTGGTATTCGGCATTCAGGGTGCAAGCTATGTGATCGGCACGCTGGAGCTTTCTACCGCAGTCGCACTTCCTGCCGGCGCATTCGTTCCCGTGCTCTCTGCGCTCGGCGCAGCGATGTCGGCAATGACATACCTGATCACGTTGACTTTCTTTGTGACGACGCCAGGAGTAGCCGAGGCAACGTCCTTGCCGCGCCTCTTTACAAAGACACGTTGACCGATCCCTGATGCCGCGTGGCTCGTTTGTCGCGCGGTGCTTGTAACGCACTTTAAGTTTTCACAACCAAAGCAAAAGGAGAATGACCATGACGGCCATCAATGTCCCCACACGTGAAGATGTTTCACCCGCTAATCAAGTGATATTCGACAAGCTCAAGAGTAGCCTTGGCATGGTGCCGAACCTGTATGCGACGCTGGCTCATTCGGAACATGCACTCGCTAACTACCTGGCATTCCAGAACGCAAAGAGTTCGATCGTCGGCAAGGCTCGCGAAGTTGTGAACCTCGTTGTCAGTCAAGTCAATGCGTGTGAGTATTGCCTCGCGGCGCATACGGTTATCGGCAAAATGAACGGGCTGACGGATGAACAGATCGTCGAAGTCCGCGCTGGGACGGCAGGCTTCGACGCAAAACTGGATGCTTTGGCACGGCTGACGCGCAACATCGTCCTGAACCGCGGCCACGCCGACCCCGCGCTGGTGGACGCCTTTTTCGCAGCAGGCTGGGGAAAGGCGAACTTCGTGGATGTCGTCGTGCTCATCGGAGACAAAACCGTCACGAACTACCTGCACGGAACCACGCGGGTCCCGGTGGATTTTCCGGCTGCACCGGCGCTGCCGGTTTGACTGAGGCGCCGGTGACGGTGGGCTGCCGATGGCCCGCCCTTAACCGGTGCTGGAACCCAGGTGGCCGCTCTCCCTGACTGGTCTCCGGGACCCCGCCACGGCCCCATCCCGGGCACTAATCATGCCCTGCGCTTCGGCAACAGGGTCCTGCCCGAAGCAATCTTGTGCCGCACTTACCCCGATTACCCGCAAAACTGGAGGTTGTCATGTCTGCTACGCCCACGTATCAAACCGTCTCTGTTCCTGATAGTCGTACGGGTTCGACCATCGATGTGTTCTATCGCGATGCTGGGCATAAGGACGCTCCCGTTGTCCTACTGCTGCATGGCTTTCCGACTTCCAGCCACCAGTATCGCGGGCTCATCGGCCGGCTCGCCGACAAATATCGTGTGGTGGCCCCCGACCTGCCCGGATTTGGTTTCTCCGATGCACCTGAAGCCAACACCTTTGCCTACACGTTCGACCATCTTGCCGAAGTGGTGGAAAGCTTCACAGATACGATTGCGTTGAATCGCTACGCGCTCTATGTCTTCGACTACGGCGCCCCTGTTGGCTTTCGACTGGCTGCGTCGCGGCCGGAACGCGTGAGCGCGCTGATTTCACAGAACGGAAATGCATACGAGGAAGGTCTCAGTGAGGGGTGGAATCCGATTCGCGCCTACTGGGAAGCGGCAACGGAAGAGAACCGCAACAACCTCCGCGCGTTCCTGACTTCCGAGACGACGTCGTTTCAGTACACGCACGGAGAGTCGGATACATCACTGATCGCACCCGAGTCGTACACGCTCGATCAGCATTTCCTGGATCGGCCGGGCAACGCCGACATTCAACTCGATCTGTTTGGCGACTACAAAACGAACGTAGCGGCGTATCCGCGCTTCCATGAATACTTCCGCACGCATCGTCCGCCGACGCTGGCTGTCTGGGGAAACAACGATCCTTTCTTTTTGCCGGCAGGCGCTGAAGCTTTCCGCCGCGATCTTCCGGAAGCGGAGGTTCACTTCGTCGACGCGGGACACTTCCCGCTAGAAACGCATCTCGACGAAGTCGCGGCGATCATCCGGGCGTTTCTGGCGCGGACCGTGGATTCGGCGCAAGGCGCGGCACTGTTCGGAGAACTGGGAGAAGCATCGGCACCTACCGAGGCGAAAGCATTGCTCGACGGCATGCGTGGCGTGTTCGGCTTCGTGCCTAACCTGGGCTATGCGATTGCCGCCGAACCGTCGGTGCTCGGAGCCTATATCGCGATGCTTCAGTCTCTTGGGGAAAGTTCGCTCGATCCTATCGCACAGCAAGTCGCAATGGTCTCCGCAAGCCGCGCAAACGCTGCGGGTTACGGCATTGCCGTGCATGCCACTCTCGCGGCGAAGCTGGGCGCATCGGCCGACGTCGTCCAGGCACTGAGAAACGGAAGCACAATTCCGGATTCGAGGCTGGAAGCCGTGCGTCGCTTCGCTGCCGCAATCGCAACCAACCGGACGCAGGTATCGGACAGCGACGTCAATGCCCTGAAAGCCGCGGGATTCGACCACCGCGCGATGGTGGCCATCGCATTGGCTACCGCCGCAAAGACACTCGTGAACACGGTTGCTCATCTGTCGCGGCCCGAAATCGACGCCGCTTTCCGCGCCGACTAACCGTATGACAAAAAGCCCGACGGGACGGCAGCACCAATGTGGTCTCGCGATCGCGCGTCGCGAACAGCACAGACGGGACATTGATCAGCGTTTGCCCAATTCGACCAATGGTGATACGCGACGAGGCGGTGGGCGCTGCACTTCGCTAAGGAGCGCCGCATAAGATGTCGAGCCACTGCATGCGGAGCGCAACACTTGTAGTGCGGAAAGCAAGGCACTGCGCTTCCGCTCAGAACACATTCGCGCATCGGTTTCGGCACGATCCACGCGCGTTTCCGCATTTGTGAGCAATGTTTTGTGGTCGGGTTGCGTCACGGCGATTGGGCGACACGCGACCCGTTACCGCCATCTTGAGGCGCCCTTGGTCGAGGGCCGTTTCGGAAGCCCAACGCTCATTCGCGACGTCCTGTGAGTGGTGCCAAATCGCATGAAGGCCCGCGTTAAAGCGGGCTTTTCTTGCTCAGGATGTTCCGAAGTCGTTTCTCTTGCTGCAGTTCTCGACCTCGTGGCTGACGCGAATCGCGGCATCGAAGTCCTCCTCTGTCGCGATGGCGTTGCCTGCATAGATCGGGCGCTCGAATGTATCGGCCGGGTCGACGGCCAAAGCGCCGACAGGTTCATCGCCTGCGGTGTTTTTCATTTTGCCGCGCGTTCGGCTTCGATCATGCGGCGCAGGCGTGTCTGGCCGGTATCGCTGATTTCCACATCGCCCAGCACCCATTCGGAAGCACCACGTGCCGCGCCAAGTGGACACACTATAGCATGTTATAACAAGCCGTAGCGATCGATTCAGAGGGCACGATCGCGCGCTGAGACGAAACGTTCACGGCACCACGAAATATCGGTTCCTGCTGTAACCGTTCTTCAGTTCGCGACGATCTATCTAATGTGGCGACTATCCGGCCGATTCGCCCGTGCCGGTGCGCTCGTTTCGCTCAACCATCTCGACATTCAACGCCCATGAATCTCTTTCGCTCGCTACTCCTCGTTGTCAATCCCTCCTGGCTCGCGGCCCGCTTCGAGCGATTCTCAGTTCTGCCTATCCGGCTGATCGTAGGCTACGGTTTTATGGCGCACGGTTATGCCAAGCTCGTCAAGAATCCGGAAAACTTCGCCGCGATTCTCCACGCGCTTGGCGTTCCGGCCCCTCATCTGATGACATGGAGCACTATCGTCATCGAACTGTTTGGCGGCTTCGCAATCCTCGTCGGCGCATTCGTGCCGCTCGTCACGATTCCGATGCTCATCGTACTGCTCGTCGCCACACTCACGGTACACCTGCAATTCGGATTCACTTCAATCAAGTTGATGTCGGTAACGCGTGGGATACCGCAATTCGGCCCGCCGGGTTATGAAACAGATCTGCTTTACGTTGCGGGCCTGATGGCGCTCGTATTCAAAGGGCCGGGGCCCTTGGCCGTGGACGGGGTGCTCAGGCGCTGGTATGCCCGCCGCGTCGACGGCTTGTTGCGAGCGTGACGTGCGTAACGTCGACCGCTTGTCGTCCTTCGGAACGGTGACAGTGCCTCCCTCTGCTGGCCGCGGGATGCAGACGACCGCGACGAAAACTCTCGACCCGAATTCAATGATGTCAGAAGCGGAACGCCAGCTCACCACACTGCTCATTCGTTCGATCAACGGCGACAGACACGCGTATCGAATGTTTCTCGATAAACTCGCGCGTCATCTACGCACCCGTCTGCGGAAACGTTTGCGCCAGCAGGACGCGGACATCGAAGATCTGGTACAGGAAATTCTTCTCGCCGTACACAAGGGCCTCGATACGTTCAGGCCGGAAGTGCCGCTGACCGCATGGATCAGTGCGATCGTGCGTTACAAGCTCGCCGATCATGTCCGTTCGGCGGTGCGTCACAGTGCGCTCTTCGAACCACTTGATGAGGATTCCGACGCAGAAGCGAAATCGCAAATCGAGGCACTCGAAGCACAGCGCGATCTGCACCGATTGCTGGCCACGCTACCGCCGCGGCAGCGCGGTCCAATTGAGCATATGAAGCTATGGGGCTTGTCGGTCGCCGAAACCGCGGCGACGATGGGTCTTTCCGAGTCGGCCGTAAAGGTTGCGGTGCATCGTGGTCTCAACACACTCGCGGCGAAATTCCAGGGGAAATCAAAATGAATACACAAGAATTCATTGCAATACTTGCGGACAGTCCTCGCCCACCGCCGCGATCAGCTGTGGCAACGCGCCTCGGCCTGGGTCTCGCGGTCAGTCTTACTGCGGCGCTGTTGTTGCTGTTTATATTGCCAGGCGACGGCACCAGTCTTGTAACACGGTTGGCAATGCCCGTCTTCTGGGCGAAGCTGGCATTGCCGTTCACGATGACGCTCGCGGCCATATGTGTGACTTCGCGTCTGTCACAACCGGGTGTGCGCGTTGGCCGCGCTTGGGCAGCGTTGATTCTTCCCGTGGGCGTCGCATGGCTCGTCGCATTCATCGTGCTCGCGCTCGCCGCGCCCGAAGCGCGCGGCGCCCTGATATTGGGGCACACGTGGCGTGCCTGTTCGCTAAAAATCATGCTGCTCTCGATGCCGGCGCTCGGCATATTGCTGTGGGCAATGCGAGGCCTGGCTCCTACCCGTCCCCGGCTCGCCGGCGCCGCCACGGGTCTCCTTGCTGGAGCATTAGGCACGTTAGCTTACTGCCTGCGCTGCCCCGAGATGCAGGTGCCGTTCTGGGCAACGTGGTACCTGCTCGGCATGGCCGCGCCTGCTCTTGCCGGTGGCCTTCTCGGTCCACGCGCGATGCGGTGGTAAGGCGCCGTGTGTCGAGACGACACCGTGACCTTGCGGCGCGCACTACGGTCTGGGATCGACGCCAGCGTGTCGCCTTTGTCTTCGAGATCATTCGGGCCGCGGCAACGCGGACACGAGAGCGTGGCGTGCGAAGCCACTAGATGAAAAAAAGCTGCATTTTCGTGTAACCCACTCTCGCCCTATCCCGATCTATCAGATAGCCAGCCTGAGTCGGCGGCAGCACGATGAAAACCTTGTCGGTTGCATCGAGATCCCACGCCGGTCAGGCGGCGTACCTGCGACACGGTCTGGTGAACGATGCCGCATTCAGACGGCCGAATTTCCGCTCCTCCGCGTCGCGCCGTATATCAGCTCTTCAGAAGGATTCAACATGCAAGCTCGTAAAGTGATGGCCATCTTGCTTCTTTCCAGCGCATCGATCGGCTTCATCGGTACCGCCCAGGCACAAGGCAAAACGCGGGAACAGGTTCGTCAGGAAGTCATCGATGCAGAACAGAGCGGTTCCATGTACGTGACTGATACGTCGTACCCGGACGTGAACCCAATCTATCAACATTTGCTCGACCCGAAGAATGCCGAGCATGCAAATGACAGCGCCATCGGTCCCGAGGTGAACGGCTCGACCGAAACCGGTCGGTCTGCCGCGCACGAGTCACGCCCGATGTCCGACGGCCCCTCCCGCGACGATGACTGTGTCGGTCCGGTCAGCTTCTGCAATATCTATTTCGGCGGCAGCTGATCCGCACCGGTAAGGGTCACCCGATAGCGCGAAATAAGCCACGCGATGCGCCAGGTCTGCTCCCGAACGTGCACGTCACTGGTTCGTCGTATGGTGACTGCGCGGTCCCGAACTTCCAGGCAAACGCAAGACTCCTATCGCTTGCTTCGTGGTCTCTGTGTTTCTGCTTTCGGAGAGCGCGTTCTGTCGATACGCAACCGATACTTGAACGTGCCGCTCCTGAAATAGAGGTACTCGAAGTCGATTGGGTGACCTCGGCTATCGTGCGTGAGTCGTTCGATCCGCAGCATCGGTGCGCCCGCTTTGATCTTGAGCGCGCGCGCAATGGAGGCACTCGCCGATATGGCATCGATGCTCAGATCGGCGCTCCCCAAAGCGACTCCGCAGTCGTTTTCGAGAATGAGGAAAATATCGCGGGCGGCGAGGTCCGCACGTTTCAGCTTCTCACCGAGTTGTTCGGGCAAGAATGTGACCTCGTAAGAAGCTGGCTCGCGATTGAGCAGGCGAACGCGATGGATTTCCGCGACGTTGGTCCCAACAGGTAAGCCGAGCTTGGTTGCGACCTGCGCGGGTGCCCGGGCGATGCGGAGGGACATCACGCGATTGACGATCTCATGCCCGCTGCCCGACATCGCCTCGGCGAAACCCTGCAGCGTGGCGATGTCCTGAAACGCCGTCTTCGGCCGAGAGACGAAAGAGCCTTTGCCGTGCACCTTGAAGATCAGGCCTTCCTTTTCAAGATCGCCGAGTGCCTGTCGAATCGTGATGCGGCTCACGGCGAACATCGTCTGAAGCTCACTCTCGGAAGGCATGCGCGTGTGCGGCGCATACTCGCCGTTCAGAATGCCGACGCGCAGGGTGTCTTTGATCTGTCGGTAGAGCGGTATCGGAGAATCGATCTCGAACGTTGGGCGACGTGGCGACATGAGCGATGAGCGAACGA
>BBSL01000224.1 GCA_001319865.1 Burkholderia sp. E7m39
GCGCGGACTTAAAGTTTGCGGATTGTACTCCCTTCGCCGGTATGGGCTTCCCCGCCACTAGCGGATCCCGACGCTTGCAAAGCGAAGAGACATCCGTTTTCAATGAACTGGGAATAGAAGGACGCTCTGACGTGTTGACGCAGATGGATCGCAATCAACACACACCGCCAAATTCTTCTTCCGGGATGCCGGCGCGGCGACCGGAGTTTCATCTTGCGGAAACCTGAATGGATCATCTGCTTTCGATCAGGGCGTTCGTCGCCGTCATCAAGTTTCAGAGCTTCACAACAGCTGCGAGGCATCTCGGCATGTCGCCCGCGACGTTGTCACGTGCGATCACCAGCCTTGAGTCGCATACAAGTACGCGGCTGGTCAATCGCTCAACACGCCACGTCTCGCTCGCGGACGACGCCCGGGTTTACTTCGCCTCATGCGCGGAGATTCTGGAGCGGCTCGATCGCGAAGAGTTGCGGCTTACAGAACAGCGCAACACACAAAAAGGCGTACTTCGACTCGCCGCGCATCCATTCGCGGTCGAGACTGGTCTGTCACAGCTCGTTGATGAATTCCTGCTGGCGACGCCCGACATACGCGTTGCGGTTACGACGACCAGCGAGCCCTTGCGCCTCGAACACGGCAACTATGATGCAGCAATCTACCCCGCTTTTCTGGTTCAGGACGCAGCTGCAATTTGCCGTCCGCTCATTCGTTCCAGTTCGATTCTGGTAGCAACACGCGCGTATCTCGAAGCGAGTCCACCCGTACCATCATCGCTCGATCTAACAGGGCATGCATTCATCGATACACGAGCAAGCAAATGGGATCCTGAATACGGTTCGGTTAGAGCAACAGGGGTTTCCCTCCCGCACAACGCACGGCTGCACGCTGTGATGAATGAATGCATCGCCGTGCAGCTTGCGTTAAACGGTGATGGCATCGCCCTGTTGCCCACGAGCATCGCTCAGCGGTACATGAAGAGCGGACGTCTGGTGCGCGTGCTGCCCGAGTACGAGTTGACCGATCCTGTTGCCGAACTGGATATTGCATTTGTGCATCGTCGTACTTTGCCAAGGCGTGTGAGGGACTTCGTGGATCACTGCATTTCATTTTTCGGGAATCCAAGCAGCCAGGCCGACGAATGTGGGACGCCTACCCGTCGAAAGTTGTCGAGAACTTGCGCGATATCGTTAAGGATATGAAAGCGCCTGCCATGCTAAATCTGGTCGTTACAGCGTGCAGAGGGGATCGCTGAGGCAGTTAGCACTATCGATTCCTCACGGCTTCCGTTGCCGTGCGAACTCGGAGTAGATATGTGGCCCGCTCGGCAAAAACATGCCAGTTGGATATAAACGAATATGCATCCTCGGTATGGTCGATTCGACAGGGAGGGCCGCGTCGGCCAACAGGCAACACTTCATACTGCAAATTGAATGGCCGGTTCCTGGAAGTCACTTGCAATCGAGTACGCAAGGAAAGGGATACGCGTCAATGCCGTCGCACCAGGCATCATCAAGACGCCGATGCATGCGCCGCAAACCCACGAAGCCCTGGGCGCTTTACATCCGCTCGGATATATGGGCGAGATGAGCGATATCGCCGATGCGATCCTGTTCCTGGATTCGGCGCCGTTCATCACAGGGGAGATCTTGCACGTCGACGGCGGCCAGAGCGCCGGCCGCTAAATCCCCACGGGCGATGCGACACGCGTTGTCGCATCTGGTAGAACCGAACTAGCGTCGATTCTCCTATACCCAGACACGCAGGGCAGTGCTATGAACGTGACTCCGCCGTCGGGTTCGTTCTTCTCCAGCTTCGCTCGACGCGAGGTTCGGATCTTCTTCATCGCGCACGCAATCTGCTTCTTTATCATCCCCGCTGCGACGAGAGTCACGACTCGTCGCTCCCGTGGCGTCAGCGAGTCGTACGCGGCGCGTAACGCAGCGTTGGTTGCTCCGCGGAAAAACGCTCGCCGTCGCGCGCCAATGCGTTTGCGACGGCGTCGAGCATCGCCTGATCGCGGAAGAACTCGGCGAGAAAGTCGGACTTGCCCGCCGCAAATCGGATTCAGGTGTTTTGCTTTGAGCGGCGAAGCCATTCATCCAGACCCACGCGGCCCAGGCGCGCTTCGCCCATGGGCACCAGCGACTGTTCTTCGACGAGACCGCCAAAATAGCGCGCGCCGGGATCACGCACGACCTGGCGAGGGTCGCCAACATGCTTCAGATAGCGGGCAATGATCTCGTTGAACGGCGCGCGCTCAGGCCCCGCTATGTCGACGATGCCGTTGCGTGGCGCCGCGAGCGCGGCCTCAGCCATGTTGGCCGCAACGTCGTCAGCGGCGATAGGCTGAAAGAGACCCGGCGAGACCCTGACCTCGTTACCCACGGCACACGAATCCGCAATGCCGCCAAGGAACTCCAGGAACTGCGTGGCGCGAACGATGGTGTAGGGAATGCCCGATGCTTCGATCAGTTTCTCCTGCGCGACCTTGGCACGAAAATAGCCATTCTCCGGCGTGCGCTCGATACCGACGATAGAAAGCGCGACGTGGTGCCCGACACCCGCCGCCGCCTCCGCTGCGAGAAGGTTGCTCGTCGAGGTCTTGAAGAACTCCAGCACCGCGTTGTCCTCGAACGAAGGCGAATTGGAGAGATCGACCACTACCTGCGCGCCCGTCATGGCCGTCGCGAGTCCCTCGCCAGTGATGCTGTTGACACCGTTTCGGGGCGAGGCCGCGACCAGCTCATGCCCTTGCCCGGCCAGAATCGCGACAGTCTTTGATCCGATCAGGCCCGTACCGCCGATGACGACAATCTTCATGACACGTTCTCCCTATCCGTAGCGGCGGATTCCGCATAAGACCATCATAGACATTCGCCGCCTCTCCGGACAGATGCGTGATGCGACCCATACTGTTGTCTATTTGGAACCAATCAAGAACAGCCCGTCGCTTCTTGCTCATTCATCCGCAATCTCAAGCAGTGAGCGACTTGTGCGGAGTTGGTGTGAAACTGCATTTCGTCTGATTTCATCAGCCTGTCGAAACCGATCCGCGCGATCGCACCGATCCGCGCGCTCTTCCTCGAAAACAGCTTGACCGCCCGCGCGTTCAGCCCGGCCCGCATTGCGTGCTCAAACTGACGGCACCGCAGCCGGCTGTCTCGCTCGAAACGGACCGTTTGTACCGCGACGTGATCGAACGCTAAGTGAACATACGATGCCTCGTGGGTTCGTTCTGTCCGGGAAGATGCCCTGCTGCGAATGCCGGAATCCTCCCACAGAAACGCCCGCTCGCTCATTCCAACGCAGCAGCGACCCGCGTCGTCTGACAACGGTGACCTTTACGCCAGCAGATGGCGATGCGCTTCGATGAACTGTTCGGGCGTCGCCAGCGGCTCACCGACGATCTGCGCCGCGCTCTTATCGATGCCGGCAAGCAGTTGCTCCTGCTGATCGATCTTGACCGCCTTGAAATGGGCGGCAAATGAAGGATCGCCGTCCAGGCGAAGGGTCTTGACGAATTCGTCCACCGAGACCTGCTCGAAACGAACCTCCTTTCCGAGCGTCTTCGCGAGGATGCCCGTGAGTTCGATGTGGCTGACTTCGACCGGGCCTGTGACCGGGATGATCGCGTTACCGAACGCCTCGGGATTCTCAAGAATCTTTACGACCACACGTGCGATATCGGCCGCGGCGATGGGCACGAAGCGACTGTGCGGATCGAACGGCGTCAGATAGCGGCCGGCGCGGATCTCGGCGGCTGCGTACAACATCCATTCGGCAAAGAAGTTGACGCGAAGATGGGCTGCCGGAACGCCCGAGCGGTCGAGTATCTGCTCGGATAGCCAGTGGCCCATCGTTGCCGGGCTGCGTGCGTGCGGGCGCGACTGCCGTTGCGACATGTAGACGATCTGTTTCACGCTGTGCTCGCTTGCAGCCTGGGCGAGGATCGCGGCTGCTTCTACTGCGCCTTGCGTCAGCGGATAGCAGAAGTAGACGCCGTCGACACCCTTCATCGCACGACGGACATCTTCGATCTTCAGCATGTCACCCGTCACGATGTCTGCGCCCAGTTCCTTCATCGCCTCGGAACGGTCGTCTTCACGGCGAACGAAAGCCACGACGTTGTGGCCGTGTGCCAGCAGGAGGCGAACGGTAGGCGCGCCCGTGGCGCCAGTGGAACCTGTGACGAGAAACTTCTTCATATAAGCCTCCGGAAACTAAGAAAACGCGGGCACGGCGTGCGCGCCACGCTCGCACGGTCAAGCAGTATGGTCATCATGTTATAGGGCGCAAGCACGCACAGAACAATTCCAGTGCGGCCGTTTAAACATGATGACCATCATGCTTTCATTTGCGAAGCATGATGGCTATACTGTTTGAAGTCAATTCATTTCTTTCCGGTTTTGTCGGAGGACGTATGCGTTACCCGCCAGAAGAGACGGCAGAAAAGCATGCCCGCATCCTGGAACAAGCATCGATTCTGTTTCGCGAACGCGGATTTTCCGGCGTCAGCCTGAGCGAAATCATGAAGGCGACCGGCCTTACTCACGGCGCTTTCTACCATCACTTCGAGTCAAAAGAGGATCTGATCGCGAAGAGCATCGAAGACACCTCGGCCAAAGCGCTCGAATCGATGAGAGAAGGCGCGGCGCGCGGCGAACTGAGAGCTCAGTACGTGGACGGATATCTGACGGAGCAACATCGCGACGACAGGGGCAACGGATGCATGATGGCAGGATTGGCCGGCGAGATTGCCCGTGAACCCGCCGCTCAACCCGCCTTCACACAGCATGTCGAGGGGATGCTCAAAGGATTCGCTGAGCCTCGCGGAAAGACAAAAAAGAAAAACGCTCGTCGCGATGCGATCCACACGCTTTCAAGCATCGTTGGAGCCATCATTTTGGCTCGCGCGGTCGATGACCCTGAACTGTCAGAAGAGATTTTGCGTGAAACGCGAGCGGCTCTCGACTGACGCGCGTCCGTCGCGGGGTGCCGTGATCCCGCGATTGTCGTTATAGCGCTTCGATAACTACGCTCGAGACACACACCTAACCCGCGCCCGCACAATTGACAATGCCCGCCGCAGGCATCGCCTGCGGCGGGCATTCGGGGGCGCTACGACGGCAAGGCCAATCCGCCGTAGCTTGCCGTCACGCTTACATCGACACGGTGTCGGCTGCTTCCTTGAAGTCTTCGATCCGGTCGAAGTTCATGTACTGGTAGATCTTGTCGCCATTGGCGTTGAGCACGCCCATGTCCGCCATGTACTCGTCTTTGGTCGGAATCTTGCCAAGGCGAGAGCAGATCGCCGCCAGTTCCGCCGAGCCGAGGTACACGTTCGTGTTCTTGCCCAGGCGGTTCGGGAAGTTGCGGGTCGAGGTCGACATGACCGTCGCGCCTTCGCGCACCTGTGCCTGGTTGCCCATGCACAGCGAGCAGCCCGGCATTTCGGTACGGGCGCCCGCCGTGCCGAATACACCGTAGTGGCCTTCTTCCGTCAGTTGCTTCTGGTCCATCTTGGTCGGCGGGGCCACCCACAGCTTCACGGGAATATCGCGCTTGCCTTCCAGCAGCTTCGACGCGGCGCGGAAGTGCCCGATATTAGTCATGCACGAGCCGATGAACACCTCGTCGATCTTCGCGCCTGCCACGTCCGACAACGTCTTCACGTCGTCGGGATCGTTCGGGCAGGCAACGATCGGCTCGTGAATATCGGCGAGATCGATTTCGATGACGGCGGCGTACTCGGCGTCGGCATCCGGTTGCAGCAGTTGCGGGTCGGCCAGCCACTGCTCCATCGCCTTGATGCGGCGCTGCAGGCTGCGCGGGTCCTGGTAGCCCTGCGCGATCATCCACTTCAGCAGCGTGATGTTGCTGTTGAGGTATTCGATGATCGGTTCCTTGTTCAGGTGGACCGTGCAGCCCGCGGCCGAACGTTCTGCGGAAGCATCCGACAATTCAAATGCCTGCTCGACCTTCAGATCGGGGAGGCCTTCGATTTCCAGAATGCGGCCCGAGAAGATGTTCTTCTTGCCTTGCTTGGCGACCGTCAGCATGCCTTGCTTGATGGCGTACAGCGGGATCGCGTTGACGAGATCTCGCAGGGTCACGCCAGGCTGCATCTTGCCCTTGAAGCGGACCAGCACCGATTCCGGCATGTCGAGCGGCATCGTGCCCGTGGCGGCCGCAAAGGCAACCAGGCCCGAACCCGCCGGGAAGCTGATGCCGATCGGGAAGCGGGTGTGCGAATCACCGCCCGTGCCCACGGTGTCCGGCAGCAGCATGCGGTTCAGCCACGAGTGGATCACGCCGTCGCCCGGGCGCAGCGCGATGCCGCCACGGTTGCTGATGAAGTTCGGCAGGGTCTGGTGCGTCTTAACATCCACAGGCTTCGGATACGCGGCCGTGTGGCAGAACGACTGCATGACGAGGTCGGCGGAAAAGCCCAGACAGGCCAGATCCTTCAGTTCGTCGCGGGTCATCGGGCCCGTGGTGTCCTGCGAGCCGACGGAGGTCATCTTCGGTTCGCAGTACGTGCCCGGCCGGACGCCCTGGCCTTCCGGCAGGCCGCAGGCGCGGCCGACCATCTTCTGCGCCAGCGAGAATCCCTTGCCGCTGTCGGCCGGCTGTTGCGACAGGCGGAACAGCGTCGACGGAGCGAGGCCCAGCGCTTCACGCGCCTTGGCGGTCAATCCGCGGCCGATGATCAGGGGAATGCGGCCGCCGGCGCGCACTTCGTCGAACAGCACGTCCGACTTGACCTGGAACTCGGCGATCACTTCGCCGTTCTTCAGCGCCTTTCCCTCGTACGGGCGCAGTTCGACGACGTCGCCCATTTCCATCTTCGACACGTCGAGTTCGATCGGCAGCGCGCCGGCGTCTTCCATCGTGTTGTAGAAGATGGGCGCGATCTTGCCGCCCAGACACACGCCGCCGAAGCGCTTGTTCGGGATGAACGGAATGTCTTCGCCCGTGAACCACAGCACCGAGTTGGTCGCCGACTTGCGCGAGGAGCCGGTGCCGACCACGTCGCCCACGTACGCGACCAGATGGCCCTTTTCCTTCAGCGATTCGATGAACTTGACGGGGCCGCGCTTGCCATCTTCTTCCGGGGTGATGCCGGGACGGGCGTTCTTCAGCATCGCCAGCGCGTGCAACGGAATATCCGGGCGCGTGGTGGCATCCGGGGCGGGTGACAGGTCGTCGGTATTGGTTTCGCCCGTCACCTTGAAGACGGTGATGGTCAGGCTCTGCGGCACTTCCGGACGGCTGGTGAACCATTCGGCGTCGGCCCAGCTCTGCAGCACGGTGCGTGCGTTGGCATTGCCCTTGTCGGCCAGTTCCTTGACGTCGTGGAACTGGTCGAACATCAGGAGCGTTTTCTTCAGCGCGTCGGCCGCCACGGTGCCGACTTCGGCGTCGGGCAGCAGTTCGATCAACGGCTGGATGTTGTAGCCGCCCAGCATGGTGCCGAGCAGTTCGGTGGCGCGCTCGCGCGAGATCAGCGGGCAGGCGGTCTCGCCTTTGGCCACGGCCGCGAGGAAACCCGCCTTCACGCGTGCGGCCTCGTCCACGCCAGCGGGCACGCGGTGGGTGATCAGGTCGAGCAAGGTCTGCTCTTCGCCGGCAGGCGGATTCGTCAGCAGTTCCACCAGTTCGGCGGTCTGCTGAGCCGTCAGCGGCAGAGGAGGAATGCCGAGCGCGGCGCGTGCGGCTACGTGAGCACGAAAATTATCAAGCATGAGGGACCGTGATTTTGCGTTTCAGGGGAAGGCGTTGCTGACAGGTCGAGGCTGCCATCGGCACTGCTTTGATCGCGATTCTAGTTGCGACTGGCATGCTGTGTCAAATGTCTTATGTCTTATATAAGAGTTAAACGCAACACGTCGCCGCCCGATACAACTGACGGGCGCATCCGCCGGCGTTGGGCCTGGCCGCGCTACATATGCTTACAAAGCTCACGTTTTGCACGTGCACCGCCAGCCTCCACTCCGCGTTATTTCTCGCACACACACCCGTGGAGCCCGCAATGAACCCGAACGTGACGAACAACATTCCGCAACGCAGCCGCATTCATCCATTGATGGCGGGCGCAGCGATCTCCGTGATTCTTGCCTGCGGAACCGGCGTCGCAGCGATGACGGGCATTCTTCCCGTATCGCGCGCAGTGCCGGCGCCGGATGGGCAGGTCGCAGCAGCCAATGCGCAGACGGCTAGCGCGCCGCTCGCGGCTCAACCCGCCGTTCAACCTGCCGTTCAACCTGCCGTTCAACCCGCTCTTCAGCAGCCAGCCGCACAAGCCGTTGCGCAACAGACGCAACCGGCTGCGCCGCCGCGCGTTCATCACACGCACAAGCCGCATATCACGCCCGCTCCGCAGTACGCCAACGGCGACTACTCGCAAACG
>BBSL01000225.1 GCA_001319865.1 Burkholderia sp. E7m39
CTTCGCAACCTTCCGGCCCACGACCAATCGCCGCCGATCCGTATTCCGGCGAAGTCGTCGCGATCAACCCCGTTCAGACATCGGAGCCGACGACAGGCCTTGGCGCAGTCGGCGGCGCGGTCGCGGGCGGACTGATCGGCAACCAGATCGGCGGCGGACGCGGCCGCATTCTCGCCACGGTGGCAGGCGCTGTCGGCGGTGGTTTGGCGGGTAACGGCATCGAACATGCGGTGCGCAAGCAGACGAGCTATCAGGTGCAGGTCCGCATGCAAGACGGCAGCTACCGCAACTTCAGCTATACGACACAACCGCCCGTGCAGGTCGGCGAGCGCGTGCACGTATCAGGCGACACGCTGACAGCCTCGTGACGACGTCAGCAAACACGATGCATCAGTTACTACCGGTTACAGAGGAAACACCGACGATGCAACCTGAGAACGACTGCATTTTTAGAATCTGCGCCGCATGCCATCGAATGGCATTGATTCGCAAACGCCCAACGGACGGAGCGACAATTTGAAACGCCTCACTCTCATATGCACCGCTGGCCTCATCGCTGCCTGCTCGTCGACGGCAGCGATGGCGCATGTCGATGTCGGCGTGACGTTGGGCATTCCCGCCCCCGTCTATGTCGAGCAACCGCCCGTCGTGTACGAGGCGCCGCCGCCCGCCGTCTATGCGCCCGCGCCTGTCTACTACGGCTATGGATACGGCTATCCGGACGATCGCCGGTGGCACGATCATGGTCGTCATCGCGGCTGGCGTCATCATCACGACGATGACGATTGAAGCCGATCGGATGCCAGCGCGCGCCGGTGCGATCGAACCGGCCGCGTCAGCCGTGATCCAGTAGCGAAGCGAGTTGCGGCAAACCGGCAGCCGTGACGTCGATGTACGGCTCGGGTGAAATATCCGCCTCGGTCTGTGGGCCGTTTTCATAGGGACGCGGAACGAACGCCGTGAGCAAGCCGCTGCGCTTGGCCGCCAGCAGGTCCCACTTGTGAGCCGATACCATCAGAATCTCGCCGGGTGCAAAGCCGAGATAGTCGGACGCGAGTTGGTAGACCCGTGGGTCGGGTTTGAACGCGTGAACCAGTTCGCCCGTCAGGATTGCATCGAATGGAAGCTTCTCGCGCTTGACGAGCGCGATCATTCCGGCCATCGACGCGTTCGTCAGCGTTGCGATCACGAACGTCTCGCGTAGTGAGATCAAGCCCCTCACCGAATCGGTCCACGGCTTCATCTTCTCCCAGACACCTAGCAATCGGGTCTTGTCGTCAACAGAAAGCGTTTCGCCGCCCGGATAGCGCGAGAGCAAAGGGTTCAAGACTTCTGCGTAGACAGCGCTATTGGGTTGCCACGGCTTTCGACCGGCGGAGATCTCGACGATGGCGTCGTGTGCCGACGCACTCCATCTGCCCGGGAAGGTCGACCAATGCGAAAGGTGCGATGCAACGGACGGAATGCGGGCAAGTTCACGCATCATCGGATCATAGAAATCAAAGACGGTGCCTTGCATGTCGAAGACCAAAGCCTTCGGGCGGACGATATGTTCCGCAGTCGTCATCGCGGCTCCTGACGGTATGGTTGAAAGTGTCTGAGCGAGTGCAGTGCCCGGGACGAACGGCAGCGATGCGAGCAGTTGCACAAAACGTCGTCTGCCGGGATG
Organism: Burkholderia sp. E7m39; assembly: GCA_001319865.1. Lineage (GTDB taxonomy): Bacteria > Pseudomonadota > Gammaproteobacteria > Burkholderiales > Burkholderiaceae > Paraburkholderia > Paraburkholderia bengalensis. The sequence goes on from BBSL01000225.1 coordinate 1,670, forward strand.
AATGGGTTGGGGGTGTGATGGGTTCACGATGTTCCTCATCGAATGGTTCTGTGTCGTCGCCGTCCGTCATGCCCGTTCAGCACTCTCCGACAGCGTGGCGAGGTGTCGCGGCAGAAGGCCGCCCGGACCATCGGTACATCGCCACAACGACCAGCCCTGCGATCGCCAGAGCCACGCCGACGTAGACCGTCGCGAGGACGTTCTCGCCTGTCAAAACCAGTCCGCCAAGGAAGGAGCCGCCAGAGATTCCCAGGTTGAACGCCGCGACATTGAGCCCGGCGGCTGTCCCGACGGCCTGCGGCGCCACGCGTCGGGCGATCAGGACAACAGTCGCCTGCATGATGGGAGGAATGGCGAAGGCGAATGCGCCCCAGACAAACAGATTGACCATGACGAGAACCGGCTGATGTGCGGTGATCCACAGACTGGCCACCGACATGGCGAGTCCCGTCAATGCGATGTTCATGCTGGGCTTCGGCCCATAACGATCAGAAAGACGGCCGCCGCCGATGGTCCCGACGACCGATCCCAGACCGAAGATCACCAACCCCAGGGTTACGCCGTGACTCTTCAGCCCCGCGCTATGCGTCAACAACGGCGACAGGTAGGTAAACACCGTGAACGTCGCGCCCATCCCGAGCGCAGCCATCGCGTAGAGCGGCATCAACGCGCGGCTCTTGACCAGCGACAGCTGCGAGAGGATGCTGCCCGAACTGCGTTGCGTCGAAAGCGCGGGCAAAAACCACCAGAGCCCAGCCGTCGCAAGCGCGCCCATTGCAGCGACAACGAGAAACGGAAGCCGCCACCCCATCAGATCTCCAAGCCACGTGCCGCCAGGCACGCCCGTGACCATCGCCACTGTCAGGCCGCTAACCATGATGGCGACCGCCCTGCCCGACTTCTGCGTCGGCACCAGCGACATGGCGACGGTGGTGCCCAAGCCGAAGAAAACGCCATGCGCGACGGCCATTACGATTCGAATCGCCAGCAACGCCGGAAACGCGCCTGAGAATCCCGCAGCGAGATTGCAAAGCGTGAAAAGTGTCATCAGGGCAAGCAGCAACACCCTGCGAGGCAGCCGTGCCGTCACGGCGGAGATTAACGGCGTGCCGACCGTGATGGCCAAGGCGTAGAAACTCACCAGCAACCCAGCCGTCGATACGGAAATTCCGAAGGTTCTTCCAATGTCCGGCAATAAGCCGACGATGACGAATTCTGTCGTTCCGATCGCGAAGGCCGCGAACGCCAGAGAAAACACTGCAGCAGGCATGATGATGTCCTCAATAGAGTCATTGAATTCGCATTCGCGATTTCAAAGCAGGTCGAGTGACACGTCTTTCATCCCTGAACGTCACGCGACTCGAACTAACAGGCTTTAAGCGAAGCTGGCGAGCGGACTGGTTCAACGTCATTCCGGCCCGCCAGCCTCATACCGATCTAGGCGCCGATAGCACCCGATTTCAGAAATCCTGGACGGTGGGACGGATCACAATCTCGTTGACGTCGACCGAGCGGGGCTGCTCGACCGCATAGGCAATGGCTTGCGCGATGGCATCGGCGGGAATGGCCATCTTGTAGAAATCGACGACGAAGTGGCGGCTGTCGTCATGGCCGGAACCGAACTTCAGTTCCGTGTCGATTGCCCCGGGCGAAATCACCGTCGTGCGGATGTTGCCGCCCACCTCATGACGCAAACCTTCGGAAATGGCGCGGACCGCGAACTTCGTCCCCGAATACACCGTGCCTCCGGGGCTGAACACCTTCAGGCCCACGACCGACGCAATATTGATGAAGTGACCCGACTGCTGCCTTTCGAAAACCGGCAAAGCCGCCGCGACACCGTAAAGAAGGCCCTTGATGTTGATGTCGATCATGCGGTCCCACTCGTCCGTCTTGCGCAGCGACAGGGGCGCAATCGCCATCAGGCCCGCGTTGTTCACCATCACGTCGAGGCGGCCATGTTGCGAGACGACCTCGCTGACGAGGCGATTGACCTGTGCCTGATCCGTCACGTCGACCTGATGAACGGATGCCGTGCCGCCCTTTGCCTCGATATCTGCGGCAATGCGCTTGAGGTTGTCGAGCCTGCGCGCCGCCAGGGCGACGATGGCGCCTTTCGAGGCGAGGAGCCTGGCCGTGGCTTCACCGATTCCGCTGGAAGCACCGGTAATAACGACGACTTTGTTAGCCATGATTTCTCTCCGAGAAGTTGATTGCATGGAGAGAAGTGTCGTTCGAGGCGCAAGTTTTGATTAGACTGGAATATATGGAATGTCTTTTCCGTCAATGCAAAAGTCCATGACGAGCCTCACATGACCGAACTGGCTGACTTGAACGATATCGCCGTCTTTGTCCGGGTAGCGCAATTCGAGAGCTTCAGCCGCGCTGCGCGCGCGCTTGGCATGCCCGTCTCCACCGTGAGCCGCAAGGTCACTGCGCTCGAGGAACGCCTTGGCGTGACGCTGCTGCAACGCACGACCCGCAAGCTCAGCCTGACCGTGCAAGGGCGAGCCTATTTCGACCAGTGCAGCGAGCCGCTGAGTCATCTGTACGACGCGGAACGGGTGATCACGCAGACGCAAAAGAGACCGGAGGGTCTACTGCGCATCTCCGGCCCTGTGATGCTCGAGCAGGAGCCGTTTTACGCATTCCTGTCGGCATTTCTGAACGACTATCCGCAGATCCAGGTGGAGCTTCACTTCACGAATGCGTTCGTCGATCTGATCGCCGAAAACGTCGATGTGGCGATCCGCTTTGGCGAATTGCGGGACTCGAGCCTCGTCGCGCAACGCGTGGGAAGGAGTGTCCGGCAGCTCGTCGCGTCGGCCGGATACGCGCGCAATCACCGTCTTCCCTCTCGGCCCGACGAGGTCGGCGATCATCCATGCGTGTTGATCAATGCTCGAAACAACGAGACGGAATGGCACCTCGTCAGCGGTCGAAAGTCGGCGAAGGTGCGCGTGAAGGGGCCCGTCGCCGCGCGCGACTTTCACATCGTCAGCGCATTTGCCGTTCGCGGGCACGGCATCGCGCTCCTGCCCTCCAGCTATTGCGATCCGTATATCGCGAGCGGAGAACTGGTTCGCGTATTGCCCGAATGGTCGTCACCGGAGATACACGTCCATGCCGTCTATCCGACGCGGCGCTTTATGCCATCCAGGCTGAAGGCGTTTCTCGATGCGCTCAAGGCGTGGGAGAGCCCGCTTTGGCTGCCATTGCGATGACGCGAACCGGCCGCTGCGAAGTTCTCCCCTGCATCACTTATCCGGGTTAGACGCCACGAAACTGGTGAACGCACTGTACGGCGGATTGAGCGCAGCGCCGTTGGTCATCACGCCAAAGGTGTTGTTTCCGCTATCCAGGATGAAATACATCACAGACTGAACGTTGTGCGTTTTCCGCGCCTGATAGAAATTGCCCAGCGTGGTCGTGATGTAGTTGGCTCGATAGGCCTGACTCTTCTCCGGGCCCGTGTTCCATTCGGTGACCATGAACGGCACGCCATAGCGGGCCTTGCAGTATGTCGGCAGATCGAACCCCGGCCCCGCACCGTCGATGCCGATGTTGAAGAGGTTGCCGTACACCTCGTAGTTGTGCCAGGTCGTGATATCCCATCGCACCTTTGGATAGCCACCCGTGCCATCCGGTTGCATGCCGTCCCACAATGCGTCTGCTGCGCCAATGTCCGCGACACAGAAGTTGATGCCGCATTTTGCGGACGGCTGAACGGTCTTGACGCCGTCGATCATCCCGCGCATTGCACCGCGCATCACTGGCCAGTTCGCGTTGTTGAAGTCGACGGCTTTAGTGCCTGCGTTCGTGAAGTCCAGGACGGTCTGTACCTGTCGCGTCAGTTCATTTCCACACTCGTAGAGGGTGACGCCATAAGGCTTGAGCGCATTGGCGACAGTCATGGCCGCCTGTAGCCCGCGGTTGTAGGCCGCCGACTCGCTGCTGAACAGATTGCCGACGGAATCGTAGATGCCCTGATTGATCAGCACGAACAGTGAAATTCCATTGGACTGGAATGCCTGAGCCAGCTTGACGACGGCGTTCACCTGACTGGGGTCGTCAGAACATCCCACGCGATAGGTCGTGACGCCCATGCCCTTCAGGATCGACACCAGTTGTGCCGGTGTGTAGGTGTAGTCGTGGTGGCCGTTGATCCCGTAGAACGTTCCTGCCGTCGCTGCCACGGCGACGCGCGGGTCGCTGCATGGCAACCATTGGTCAAGGTCATTGCATACGTAGAACTGCCCGCCCGTGCCGATGTGCCACATCTTTCCGCCGTACCAGAGCAACAGCGACACGCTGTACGTATTGCCGACAGTACGGCCATTCCGATAAATGACACCTTTGACAACCGTCCACGTTGCGCCCGTCTTGTCGATGATGGACGACGCAGAAGGTATCGTCGTCCCGTCAGGCGATGCGCCTGCACTGCCGCTCGAACTCTGACCATACCCCGTCAGTACATAACTGCCACCGAGGGCCGTCAGGCCACGAAGGAATTGACGTCTTTTAATCATTGCAAACTCGTCCTCATCGACAAAATTTCAGGGGGAAAATCCAAAAAGATGACTGCCGATTTTCCAAACCAAAGCGCGCGACCCGACTATTATTTCGCATGCCTAATTACTAGCATTGCATTTCGATCAATGCTTGAGAAACAGAATGGTAGAGCCTGATTGGACCGCGACTACGACAGGTCTTTCGTGGGTGGTGATGCGCCGAGGGTTGGATGCCGTCGGCTAAACCCGTGGCGCAGTTGAACAGCAGTTTTCGATCGGGGTAAATAATACCTGCGATGCAGTCTCATTTACAGGTCTTCAGTCCAATTAGCACCATTCTTCCGACCGTTAAAGTCTGGAAAGGAAAATTGCCCTTTTTTTGCCAATGAGTGATGACCGTGCGGACGCGCCCAACGGCTAATGCGCGTCGATGCGGTAATTATTGGACTTCGATGGTGCGGCCTTTGCGAATTAGTGTCGAGAAATTACGCGCGGGTCGAAAAAAGCGGCGTTTCTTCCGCCACGCAAGACATAATTACCGAAGATCTTGGCGTTTCAACTTGATTAGAAAAGCGGGATAAGGAGAATATTTTTTCCGAATCGACCCTGAAAGCATCGGCCCTTAACGTTGATAACCTGGCGCGAAACACTGAATGGAGGTTATTGATCAAGGAAAAGCGGAAAGAATGTCGAGCCCGAATTCGACCGATCCGCTTTATCGAATCACCAGGTTCGATGCCTTAAGCCGCTTCGCCGAATTGCCCCATCTTCAATGGCCCGACCACCTTATAAGCGTAGAGGTGGAGGCGCAACCGCGTTGCCTTCGTGTTGGCGCTTGAGCGTCGTCGTTGCGTCTCGTGAATTATGGCCACGTCCATCAGCGATACGCAGATCCGTTCAAGTCCCGCACGCGTGAATCAGGAATTGCTGTAACGCAGCCGCTGGGCCGTTCAGCTGCGCGCCTTTCTGCCAGATCATGCCCACGTCCATTTGCGGCACGACATCCAGAATCGGCCGCACCTCGATGCGCCGGCCTTCCAGCGACCACGGCCGGAACACCATGTCCGACAGCACGGTCACGCCGAAGCCATGCGCGACGAGTCCGCGCAACGCCTCCATTGAACTGGTGCGAAAGGCGATTTTCGGTGCGATGCCTTTTTTCTTCCAGTAACGCAGGGTCGACTGCTCCCCTTCGTCTACGGTAATCAGGATGTACGGATGCGCGGCGATGTCCTTCAGTGACGGCGCTTCGACCTGGGCGAGCGGATGCGTCGGCGCGACCCACAACTGCCGCCGCGAACGCATCAGCACCTGATTGCCGAAGCGGCCCAATTTTTCGACATTCGACAGCAGCACCACGCCGATTTCGATCTCGCCTGCGAGCACGCCCTGCTCGATCTCCACGCGCTCCATGTCGTGCAGATCGAATTCGACATACGGATATGTCGCGCGAAACCGCGCCAGCAGATCAGGCAAGAAATACCCGAGGACCGTGTACGACGCCGCGATCCGCACGGTGCCGCGCATGTCGTGCGAACGGAACGGCGGCTTGTGGACGGCGTCGCGTGCCGCGTCGAGCACGCGCCGCGCGTGGTTGTAGAAATCCTGACCGTCCGGCGTGAGCGTCACGCCCTGCGGCAGCCGCACGAACAGCCGCGTGCCGAGCCCGCTCTCCAGCGCCAGCACGGCGTTGGTGATCGCCGATTGCGACACATGCTCGTTGACGGCCGCCATCGAGAACTGGCCCGTCTGCGCCGCCGCCACGAAGTAACGCAGTTGCCGCAGTGTGAGATCGAACGCCATCTGATTTTCGAATACCAGAGTTGTCTATTTGTGATTTTACGATGACAAATCGGCTTCCTATACTCGGCAAAAAATTCGATTCCCCGGAGACAGCCCTGCCATGAATGCGCCCGATCTAGCCATCGCTTCCGACCTCGCGGCCGATACGGCCTCGCCGCATCCGTCCGTCACGCTCGACGACAAATACACGCTCGAAAAAGGCCGCGTCTATATCAGCGGCACGCAGGCGCTGGTGCGTCTGCCGATGCTGCAAAAGGCGCGCGATCTGAAAGCAGGGCTCAACACCGCGGGCTTCATTTCCGGCTATCGCGGGTCGCCGCTCGGCGCGCTCGATCAGTCTCTGTGGAAAGCGAAAAAGCATCTGCAAGCGCACGACGTCGTGTTTCAGCCGGGCGTCAACGAGGATCTTGCCGCCACGGCCGTGTGGGGCACGCAGCAGATCAACCTGTGGCCGGGCGCGACGCGCGACGGCGTGTTCGGCATGTGGTACGGCAAAGGGCCGGGCGTCGACAGAACAGGCGACGTGTTCAAGCACGCGAATTCGGCGGGCAGCGACAAGAATGGCGGCGTGCTCGTGCTGGCAGGCGACGATCACGCGGCGAAATCGTCGTCGGTCGCGCATCAGTCGGAACACGCGTTCATCGCGGCGGGCATTCCCGTGCTCTATCCGGCGAACGTCCAGGAGTATCTGGATTACGGGCTGCACGGCTGGGCGATGAGCCGTTATTCGGGCCTCTGGGTCGCGATGAAGTGCGTGACGGACGTCATCGAATCGACGGCTTCGATCGATCTCGACCCGGACCGCGTGCAGATCGTCACGCCGACCGATTACGTCATGCCCGAAAACGGCCTCAACATCCGCTGGCCCGACGCGCCGCTCGCGCAGGAAGCGCGGTTGCTCGACGAGAAGTGGTACGCAGCCCTCGCCTACGTGCGCGCGAACAAACTGAACCGCGTCGTGATCGATTCGCCGACGCCGCGCTTCGGCATCATCACCGCGGGCAAGGCGTATCTCGACGTGCGTCAGGCGCTCAGCGATCTCGGCCTCGACGACGACACGTGCGCGAAAATCGGCTTGCGCGTGCTGAAAGTCGGCTGCGTGTGGCCGCTCGACGCGCAGGATGCGCGCGCATTCGCGACGGGTCTCGAAGAGATTCTGGTGGTCGAAGAGAAGCGCCAAATCCTCGAATACGCGCTGAAAGAAGAGCTATACAACTGGCGCGAGGACGTTCGGCCGAAGATCTACGGCAAATTCGACGAGCGTGACAACGAAGGCGGCGAATGGTCGGTGCCGCGCGGCGACTGGCTTCTGCCCGCGCATTACGAGCTGTCGCCGGCGCTGATCGCAAAGGCGATTGCGCGGCGTCTCGCGCGCGCGGATCTGCCCGCCGACGTGCGCGCACGCATGCTCGCGCGTGTCGCGATCATCGAGGCGAAAGAGCGCGATGCGGCCAAACCCCGCGTGGCCGTCGAGCGCAAGCCGTGGTTCTGCTCGGGCTGTCCGCACAATACGTCGACGAACGTGCCAGAAGGCTCGCGCGCGCTGGCAGGCATCGGTTGCCATTACATGTCGATGTGGATGGACCGCAAGACGGAAACCTTCAGCCAGATGGGCGGCGAAGGCGTCGCGTGGCTCGGACAGATGCACTTCTCCGGCGACAAACACGTGTTCGTCAATCTCGGCGACGGCACGTACTTCCACTCCGGTTTGCTCGCGATCCGCGCGGCCATCGCGGCGAACGCGAACGTCACCTACAAGATTCTTTATAACGATGCCGTCGCGATGACGGGCGGCCAACCCGTCGACGGCGTGCTGACCGTGCCGCAGATCGCGCATCAGGTTCATGCCGAAGGCGCGAAGCGCATCGTCATCGTGAGCGACGAGCCGGAAAAGTATCACTCGGGCATCGTGCTGCCTGCGGGCGTCGATGTGCATCATCGCGACCAGCTCGACAACGTGCAGCGCACGTTGCGCGAGCAGCCCGGCACCACCGTGCTGATCTACGACCAGACCTGCGCGACGGAGAAGCGTCGGCGCCGCAAGCGCGGCGCGTATCCCGATCCCGCGCGCCGCGCCTTTATCAACGACGCCGTATGCGAAGGCTGCGGCGATTGCTCGGTGCAATCGAACTGTCTGTCGGTCGAGCCGCTGCAAACGCCGCTCGGCACCAAGCGCAAGATCAACCAGTCGTCGTGCAACAAGGACTTTTCGTGCGTGAAGGGCTTTTGCCCGAGCTTCGTAACGGCCGAAGGCGCGCAGCTTCGCAAGCCGCAAGCGGCGGCGCGCGCAGGCAGTGCAAATGACAGCGCGGATTTCGATACGCTTGCGCTGCCTTCGCTGCCCGCGCTCGAGCGGCCCTATGGCGTGCTCGTGACGGGCGTCGGCGGCACGGGCGTCGTGACGATCGGCGGACTGATCGGGATGGCCGCGCATCTCGAGCACAAAGGCGTGACCGTGCTCGATATGGCGGGCCTCGCGCAAAAAGGCGGCGCGGTATTGAGCCACGTGCAGATCGCATCGACACCGAACGCGCTGCACGCCACGCGTATCGCGACAGGCGAAGCGCGCCTCGTGATCGGCTGCGATGCGATCGTGTCGGCATCGAACGATGTGCTGTCGCGCACGCAGCACGGCGTGACTTGCGCTGCGATCAATAGCGGCGCGACGCCGACGGCCGACTTCGTCCGCAACCCGGACTGGACCTTTCCGGGCGCGCAGACGGAAACGGAACTGCGCGAGAGCATCGGCGACGGATGCGCCTTCATCGACGCGAATGCGCTTGCGCTCGCGCTGCTCGGCGACACGCTGTACAGCAATCCGCTGCTGCTCGGCTTCGCGTGGCAAAAGGGCTGGCTGCCGCTGGAACTGGCAAGCCTGTTGCGCGCGATCGAACTCAACGGCGTATCGGTCGACAAGAACGTGAAGGCGTTCAACTGGGGACGCTATGTCGCGCATCATGGCGAGGCCGCTGTGCAAGCGCTGATCAAGCCGGTTGCGCAACAGGCGATCGTCGTGCAGATGCCCGAATCGCTCGACAAGCTGATTGCGGCCCGCGAAAGGCTCTTGAGCGCGTATCAGAACGCAGCGTACGCGCAGTCGTATCGCAAGGCGGTCGACGCAATCCGTGCGAAGGAAATGCAGATCACAAGCAACGCGAAACTGCCGCTCACGCGTGCGGTCGCGGCGAATCTCGCGAAATTGATGGCCTACAAGGACGAATACGAAGTCGCGCGTCTGTACGCCGACCCGTCGTATATGGAGAAACTGCGCCAGCAGTTCGAGGGCGAGCCGGGCCGCGATTACAAGCTGAACTTCTATCTCGCGCCGCCGCTGCTCGCGAAACGCGACGACAAGGGACAGTTGCAGAAAAAGCGCTTCGGTCCGTGGATGCTGCCCGTCTTCAGAATGCTCGCGCGCATGAAAGGACTGCGCGGCACCGCGTTCGATGTGTTCGGCAAGACCGACGAGCGCCGTCAGGAACGGCAACTGATCGCCGACTACCTCGCACTGATCGACGAGTTCTGCGCGAGTCTCGATAGCGAGCGTCATCAGGCGGCGCTGCAACTGGCCCGTCTGCCGGAAGAGATTCGCGGATTCGGCCACGTGAAGGAGCGCAACATGGCCGCCGCGCAGACGAAGCGCGAGCGGTTGCTAAGCGAGTATCGAACGAAGACGCTGGCGCGCGCGAGCGCATGAATGAGCGCGGCAGGCACCTGCTACCATTTCGCCTGCCGCAACTCCCGACACGCCCGCATGCGCATCGACCCGTACAGCCTCGAACTGTTTCTGTCCGTCGTCGAGGAAGGCTCGATCGGCCGCGCCGCGAGCCGCGCTCACATCGCGCCGTCGGCGCTGAGCCGGCGCATCGCCGATCTCGAAGCCGCCGTCGGCGTGCCGTTGCTGACCCGCTCGCCGAGCGGCGTCGAACTCACCGAGGCTGGCCGGCATGCCGTCACGCATGCGCGCGCCGTGCATCAGCAGTTGCAGACGATGGCGCGCGAAGTCCAGTCGCTCGCGTGGCAGGTCGCGGGCGTCGTGCGTCTGTATGCGAACGCGTCGGCAATCGTCGGGTTTTTGCCGGAGCGTCTGAAGGCGTTTCAGGCGCGTTATCCGCTCGTCGAAATCGCACTGAGCGAGCACATCAGCGACGAAGTCGTGCGTGCCTGCATCGACGATCGCGCCGATGTCGGCATTTCGTCAGGCGGCCGCGCGCCGGGCGTACTGGAATCGTGGCATTTCGCCGACGACCCATTGCTGGTCGTCATGCCCGTCGGCCATGCGCTAGCCGCGCTCGAAACGCCCGCTTTCGCCGACGTGCTGCGCTTTCCGCTCGTGGCGCTTCAGGCGGGCGGCTCGCTCGATCTCGTGCTGCGCGAGCGTGCCGTTGCGGCGAGCACGCCGCTGCGTTTCTCCGTGACCGTCAACAGTTTCGATGCGCAATGCCGGATGGTCGAAGCCGGTCTTGGCATCGGCATCGTGCCGACGAGCGCGGCGTCGGCGTTCGCGGGCTCGCAGGGCTTCGTGCGCCGGCCGCTCGACGAACCTTGGGCCAAAACACGCACGCTGCAATTGCACGCGCTCAGAAAGAAGCCGCGCCCGCGCGCGGTTCAGGCGCTGATCGATCTGCTCACGTCGAACGAGGGTTAACGAGAACATCGCCGTTTGCGATGACCCTCTTGTCATTTGAGCACTTCACCTTTTCGTCGCTCGCCGTCTAGATTGGGGCGGAAGGAGACGACGATGGCATCACTCAACCTCACGGGCCGGGTCCTTTTTCTGTGCGCGGACCCGCACCTGATCGAACGTCAGCTTGCAGGCGACGACCTCACGCTACAGACGGCTGGCCCGCTGCGCGACGACGTCTCGACCGACGAAATCACGCCGATGAGCGTGCTCACCCGCTTCGACGAACGCCTTGGCCGCGTGCCCTATGTCGGCCTGCGCGCGGGCGAGCGCAATCCGATTGGTCTCGATGCCGTGCGCGCGGGCGGATTCTGCGTGACGGTCGCGGGCAATCGGTATGGCAAGGGCTCGTCGCGCGAACATAGCCCTGTCGCCGAATATCGCGCGGGCGTGCGGCTCGTGATCGCGAAGAGCTTCGAGCGCATCTATCGGCAGAATGCGGACAACGTCGGGCTGTTCACGTCGACGGACTTCGGGCTGATCGAACGCATTCAGCGCGGCGAAGCGATCGACATCGAAGAACTCGTCGCCTCGCGCGATACGCTCGCCGCGTCGATCCTGCGCAGCGGCGGCCTGCTGCGCTATGGCGCGGCGCACATGCGCGACGTGCAGACGGCTGCGCCATCCGCCGCTGATGAAAAGCCGCGTACGCTCGCGCAAAAAATCATCGAGCGTCACGCGTTGCGCACGGCATCGACCGGCGACGCATCGACACCCGGCGAAGGCGCGTTCGTGCGGGCCGACTGGCGCTTTATCCATGAGTACTACACGGGCATGGCGACGCATATGCTGCACGCGGCGTTCGGCAAGCCGCTGCCGCTGTACGACCCGCAGACCGTCCTCACGTTCGAGGACCATCTGTCGTACTCGCATCGCAGCGAGCTGCACATCCGCAACGGCCTGCTGCCGGACGTGCGCGAACTGTCGGCGGCACATCGCGCGTTCGTGAAAGAGTACGGGCTGACGGATCACGGTTATCTCAGCGAAAACGGCAGCGGCATCGACGAAGGCTCGGAAGGCATCTCGCACGCGATGATGGCCGAACGCTATGCGCTGCCGGGCCAGCTGATCGCAGGCACCGATTCGCATACGCCGCATAGCGGCGCGCTCGGCTGCGTTGCGTTCGGCGTCGGCACGACGGACATGGCGAATGCGTTCGTGACGGGCGCCGTGCGGATGACGGTGCCGCTCGCATTGCGCATCGAGTTCAACGGTGCGATTGCGCCGGGCGTCACCGCGAAAGACCTCGTGTTGCAATTGCTGGCCGAGCCGCGCATTCGCGAGGGCGCGGGCGTCGGTAAGATCTTCGAGTTTGCCGGCTCGGCAATCGCGCAACTGAGCACCGACGAACGCACGACGCTGACGAACATGACGGCCGAACTCGGCGGCTTCACGGGCATCGTCGCGCCCGACGAAGAAACCGTGCGCTTTCTCAAGCAACGGCGCGGCATCGACTTCACGATCGAGCCGTGGATGCACAGCGATCCGGGCGCGCAGTACTCGGACGTGATTGCAATCGACTGCACGCAGGTTTCGCCGATGCTCGCCGCGCCGGGCGACCCCGGCAACGGCATCGCGTTGCGCCATATGACCGAACGGCCGCACATCGACATCGCGTATGGCGGCTCGTGCACGGCGGGCAAGCGTGACGACTTCGATCACTATCACGCAGTGCTCGCATGGGCCGCGGCGCGCGGCCTGCGCGTATCTGACGGCATCAAGCTGTATCTGCAGTTCGGCACGTCGGATGTGCGCGACTACTGCATCGGGCGCGGCTATCTCGACGCGTTCGAACGCGTCGGCGCGATCCTGCTGCAACCGTCGTGCGGCGCATGCGCGAACTGCGGCCCGGGATCGTCGACCGAGGAAGGTCAGATCACGATCAGCGCGATCAACCGAAATTTTCCGGGCCGCTCGGGGCCGGGCAAGGTCTGGCTCGCCAGCCCGCCGACCGTAGTGGCGAGCGCCATCGCCGGCCATATCGCCTCGTTTGAAGAACTCATGGCGCGCTATCCATGAGTGCCGGTTGCGGCTGAGCTGCGCCCCGCTCGCGACACGACATCACTACAATGACCAGACTTTTGGAGAGACAAACATGGCCATCACGGAGGAAGCGTCCGCGCTGCGCGCGGCGAACCGCCCGCAATCAGCGCAACCAGCACAATCACCGCAATCGGCGGAAGCCGCCGCGCTCGCCGATCCCGCCGGCGTATCCGCGCGCCTCGACCGCCTGCCCGCAACCCGGGCGATCTGGAAGCTGATCCTGCTGCTCAGCCTCGGCTTCTTCTTCGAGCTCTACGATCTGCTCTATACCGGCTACGTCGCCCCCGGTCTCGTCCGAAGCGGCATCCTCACGCCGACCACGCCGGGGCTGTTCGGCACGTCGGGCGTGGCGAGCTTTATCGCGGCGCTGTTCAGCGGCCTGTTCGTCGGCACGATCGCATGCGGGTTTCTCGCCGACCGGTTTGGCCGCCGCGCGATCTTCACCTGGTCGATGCTGTGGTACGTGGCCGCCAATACGATGATGGCGTTTCAGGACTCCGCGGGCGCGCTCAACGCTTGGCGCTTCGTGTCGGGCATGGGGATCGGCGTCGAGCTGGTGACGATCGGCACGTATCTGTCGGAACTCGCGCCGAAGCATCTTCGCGGGCGCGCATTCGCGGTCTGTCAGACCATCGGTTTCTCGGCGGTGCCCGTGGTGGCGTTTCTGTCGTGGCAACTGGTGCCGCGTGCGCCGCTGGGGCTCGACGGCTGGCGCTGGGTCGTGCTGCTCGGCGGAGTCAGCGCACTGTTCGTCTGGTACTTCCGGCGTAATCTGCCCGAAAGCCCGCGCTGGCTCCTGAGCAAAGGCCGAAACGAAGAAGCCGACGCCGTGCTGCGCAAGCTCGAAGACACCGTCGCTCGACAGTACGGGCAAGCGTTACCTGCGCCCGGACCCGCCGATCCGCTGCCGCGCAAGGCCAGTTTCGCCGATATGTGGAAAGCGCCGTATCGCTCCCGCACGCTGATGCTGATCGTATTTCACGTCTTCCAGACGGTTGGCTTTTTCGGCTTTGCAAACTGGGTGCCGACGCTTCTCGTCAAACAGGGCATCACTGTGACGTCGAGCCTGCTCTATACGACCGTGATCGGCCTCGCGGCCCCGATCGGACCGATGCTCGGCTACTGGATCGCGGATCGTTTCGAGCGCAAGCATGTGATCGTCGGCATGGCGGCGCTGAATATCGTCAGCGGGCTGGCGTTCAGCCAGGCGAGCTCGGCAGTGACCATCGTTGCGCTCGGCGTGCTGTTGACGCTCGCAGGCAACATCATCTCGTTCACCTATCACACGTATCAGCAGGAGCTGTATCCGACGTCGATCCGCGCTCGCGCCGTGGGTTTCGTGTATTCGTGGAGCCGGCTGTCGGCCGTGTTCAGCTCGTTCATCATCGCTTTCGCGCTGAAAGACTTCGGCGTGGCGGGGGTGTTCGTGTTTATCGCGGGATCGATGATGCTGGTGATGCTCTCGATCGGTCTGATGGGGCCGCGCACGCTCGGCCAGTCGCTAGAAAGCATTTCTCACTGAAGTGATGGGTGGCGCTGTGCGCTTGCCCGCGCCTCAACGTTCAATGAGCGAGGCGCCACACCGAGGTTGACAGGGGGTAGGCGCCGCGCTCATGACCAACGCGATAACCATCAGCACAGTGGCTTAGTTGCCGAAATAGATCGGCTTCATTCCCGAGTTCGCGTCCGGACGGATCGAGCCTTGAATCTTGTGCTCGACGCGGGAAACGGCGTTGCGGAAACCATGATGCTGCGTGCCCGCTGCCGACGAACCATCGGCGACACCGCCGACATCTGCTTGCGTGACCGGGGCGTTGGTTGCGGGAGCCGTGTCAGTCGATTGGGCAAACGACGAAACGGCGGGGATAGCAAGAGCGGCTGCAACGACGAGCGATTGAACGAGTTTCATGATCTTTACCTCCAGGTTGGATTTCTTCGCAAACACCCTGTTTGCGTTTCAGTGATTCCAGTCTAGGCCGGAGGAGAGATGTAATTAAGCCCTCGCATAACAATTGATAGTTGCTGGAATAGGTACAAACCCTAATGCGTCGTCATGGGTGACATTCACTCGCCCGCCGGGCCGTGCAGATGGCTGGCGAGATAGTCGATCAGCGCGCGCACCCTCGACGGAAGGAAGCGATTAGGCGGATACAGCAGCCAGACGGGACCCATATAGGGGCGCGCCTCGAATGCCCACTCGTCCAGCACCTGGACGAGGCCGCCTTCGCTCAGCGCTTGGGCAGCGGTGAAATCGGGCAGGCTCGCGATGCCGAAGCCTTGCAACGCCGCATCCAGACGAGCCCCTGTGTGATTGGCGATATAGCGTCCCCTGACTTCCAGCGACTGGGTCTGCGTGCCGCGCCGGAAATGCCAGCGATTGTCATCGACCGTTTCGCCGAGATACAGGCACTCGTGCCGGGCGAGATCGCGCGGCTCGACAGGCGTCCCGTTTGCCGCCAGATAGCCCGGCGACGCGCATAGCAGCCATTTCACTGTGCCGATCTGCCGCCCGGCAAGACCCAGCGGAGGCGAACGGGTCAAGCGGATCACCACGTCGACGTCATCGCGCAACGGGTCGACTTCGCGGTCGGCGAAGACGAGTTGGACGTCTACGTCCGGCCAGTTGCGCAGAAAGCCGGGAATCAGCGGATGAATGACGGAGCGGGCGTAGGCAATCGGCGCGCTGATGCTGACATTCCCGCGCGGTTCGCCGACCGCTTGTCCGGCGACGTCGACGGCACCCGACGCCGCGCCGACGATGTCGCGGCAATAGCCGTACACCTGCGCGCCCGAATCCGTCAGCCGCACGCTGCGCGTCGAGCGTTCCAGCAAGCGCGTGCCGAGCGATTCTTCGAGCCGTTTGATCTGCCGGCTGACCGTCGACGGCGTGCTGCCCAACTGGCGCGCGGCCTCGGAGAAATTGCCGGCATCGACCACGCGGGCGAAGGTTGCCATGTCCGGCAACAGCGCGAAAAGCTCGGTGGGATTCATTGTCGTGCTCGCATCGACGGAAAGCATTTGTGCATTGGCGACATAGAAGATGTTCGCCGCGACCGGATTATAGTTTCGCGCGCAATACCGGACAATTCGGCCCTGTCCGAAGAAAGAAGAGGTCCGCCATGTCGAAACAAACACGCTTGCTCTGGATGTCCGACCTGATGCTGCTCGCGGTCGCGATGGTCTGGGGCACGAGCTACGGGGTCGTGAAAGCCGCGCTGGCGTTCTATCCCGTGCTGGGACTGCTGGCGCTGCGCTTCGGGCTGACCTTCATCGTGCTGTCGCCGGCGTTGCGCTCGCTGCGGCATGCGAAGCCGTCCGCGTTGGCCGGCACGTTGGGCGCGAGTGTGCTGCTGCTCGGCATTTTTCTGGCCGAGACGTTCGGCATATCGCTGACGAGCGCATCGAATGCAGCGTTTCTGATCAGCTTGTGTGTCGTGCTGACGCCGCTCGTCGAATGGGCGCTGCTGCGCAGAAAGCCGTCGAACGCAGAGTGGATGGCCGTCGCGTTGTCGCTGGCGGGCGCGGCCCTCGTGAGCGGCGGCGTGTTCGTTCCGACGGCGGGCGATGCGCTGATTCTGCTCGCCGCGCTGCTGCGCGCATTGATGGTCTGCGTGACCAAACGCGTGATGCGCGACTCGGCAATCGCGCCGTTATCGGCGACGGCGGTTCAGGCGGGCACCGTCGCGCTTGGCAGCGCCGTCGTCGCGCTGATCTTGCCCGGCGCGCCATGGCCGGCGCTGCCGACGTTCGCCGGACACGGCCTCTTCTGGATGAGCATTGGCTATCTGGTGATTGCCTGCACGCTGTTCGCCTTCTTCGCGCAGAATTTCGCCGTCAAGCGCAGTAGCCCGACGCGCGTCGCGTTGCTGATGGGCAGCGAACCGGCGTTCGGCGCATGGTTCGCGTACATCTGGCTCGGCGAGCAGCTTTCGCTGTCGGGCTGGCTCGGTGGCGCACTGATGGTGCTCGCCTCCGTGCTCGCGACCGTGCAGTGGAAGAAGCGCGCCAGCGCCTCCGCCTGCGTCGAAGAAGCGCGCGCGGCCGTTTCGCACGACGCCTGATGACGCACTAGGGCCGACCCTCGCTCGGTACTTCCGATGCCTTGCTGAGTTCGCTCATGAGAATCTGCGCGATGACGTTCGCGGGTGCGCGGCCGTCGGGCGCTGCAGCCGTCGTCGCCCACACGACGATGGTCGTTTTCGTGGCGGGATCATGACCCATGAACGTATTGAAGCCGGGTATTTCGCCCGTGTGTCCGTAGAACGTGCCGAATTTGGCAAGGCCGAGGCAGTAACTGGCCGCCATCGGATCGGACGGTTGCAGCGACTGGCAACTGGCGAGCCGTTGTGCCTGCAGACCGGCGTTCAGATAGCCGCCGCCGACCATCCGTTGCACATACGCCGCCAGTTCCTTGACGGTTGAAATGCCCGAGCCGGCCGTCCACGCCCAGGATGTGCTCACGCCCGTCACGTCGGTGGGTTGCAGCGTCCCGTTCTTCGCGGCCGCCTGACGCTCGGGGGATAGCGCGTCGCTATCGGTCGTCTCGGCATTGGTGCCCCACTGGTAGCCATGCGGCGCGGGCGCGGGCAGCGACGTGTCGTCCTGCGGCGGAAGAAACGTATCGGTCAAGCCGAGCGGCGCAAAAAGACGAGCTTTCATCGCGTCTGCGGCGCGCATCCCCGTTTGCTGCTCGATGACAAGTCCGAGCAGCACCGTGTTCGTGTTCGAGTAGCGAAAATCGGCACCCGGCGCGAAATACACCGGCTGCCCCAAGCCGATGTCCAGCAGTTCCGCGGCGGTCCAGAGTTTGTTGGGCTGCGAATCGAGCGTCTGATTGAATGCGAGACTGGTCGAATAGTTGTAGAGGCCGCTGCGCATCGTCAGCAACTGCTCGATCGTAATCTGGTCGCCGTTGGGGACGTTCGGGACGTATTTGCCGATCGGGTCGCTCAGCGCGATCTTCCCTTCCTGCACGAGTTGCAGGATCACCGTGCCCGTCCAGGTTTTCGTCACGCTGCCGACGCGAAAGTGAGCGGTCGTCGGTATCGGTGTGTTCGTCCCTCGCACCGCCGTTCCGAACGATGCGAGCCAGTCGCCGTTTGGCGATTGCACATAGATGACAGCACCCGATGTCATCGTGTCCGCGAGCAAGGCGTTGATCTGGGGGCGCGCCGCGATGGCGAATGCGGGCTCGGTCGATGCCGGGTTGTCGTCGCCACCGCAACCGGGAATCGACAGGCCTATCCCGACGGCCAGTGCAACCGCATACATGCCGCGCGAAAACACGCGCGCCGAGTCCGTAACAAAGCGGGGCGTTGCCATTGTTTTTCCCTCCGTCATCCCGACGCCATGTCATCAGGGCGGGTTCAGCATCGCTGGATGCAGACTGCTTCACGAGTGTGCTCAAACCGAAATGAGCGACATCAGGACACCGCGCCGCACGTGGGCTTCCAGGCAAGCGCTTTCGTTCTTCTTTCGGTGCGTGCTGAACAACTATAGGACGCCGCGTGCGAAGCGAGCGTGTGATTTGCGCAGATAGCAATTCGGGCGGTCGAACATCTTCACCGGCTCACTGTGTTCCATACAAACCAACAGCTATTGAGCATCTGTCGGGCGTTTAGCGTCACCTAAAGTTTGCAATTCGCCTGCCGCCAAAGCCGGTTTCCTTGATTTTCAGTCACATAGCGCGACGCAAAGAATTGGCACATTGCGTGCACTGTTTGTTTCGAGCCAGCGCTGCCGTTGCGCGCAATCGCGCAATAACAGCATCGGCGGCTCGAAACACTGGACGCATCGGCGCCCGGTATCGCTTCCGGAGTCTGCATATGCCGCTCGCCCGACTGCTCCTCTGCGTCCTGAAGTGCTCGATCGCGGCCGCGGTGGTTTTGCCCTACGTCGCGGGTGCCGCGAGTCTGCAGACCGCATTGCAACACGATGCATCCGGCGCGCGCGACGCGGCTTCCAGTGATGCCGCCACGCCTCGCGCACTGAAAGCAGGCATCGAGCGCCTGCGCGCCGGGACGTGGTGGGAAGCCAATCGCAAGATCCGCCCGGAACTCGCGCAAGTCGGCGACCTGATGTTCCTGCTGCCGCTTGCCGACAACAAACTCGAGCCGTCGTCGGACGCGATCGGCCGCGTGCAGCGCCTGCGCGAAGCGCTGCGCAGCCATCTGACGCGCGAGCCTGCCGGCTGGCGCCGCCTCGTTGCGCAGGTGCGGGACGAGCGCGCGAAGGACGGCGATGCGTCGGCCGCACTGCTCGCCAACGCGCTCGTCAACGAGGTCCGCTACCGCGACGGCACCGACGGCAGCTACTACGCGCCGGCACGCTTCTTTGCCGAAAGCGGCGTGTGCAAGGATTTCGCCGTCGCCAAATACCTGCTGCTGCGCGACGCGGGCTTCGACATCGCGCGGCTGCGTCTGGTGTCGCTCGCGCCGCGTTACAACAACACGCCGGACGACTGGCACGTCATCCTCGTCGTGCAGATCGACGGGGTGAGCGAACCGCTCGCGCTCGATTCGCCGAGCGCACCGGGCGCAAAGCGCGCCAGCGATACGGCCAGCGAAGCATCGGCTTCGATCGGCCCGTCTGCGCTCCTCGGCGCGATCCTCGCCGGCCGCGAGCGCGCCGACGCAGTGCTGCGCGCACCCGCGAAAGCGATTGCCACGCCGCTCAGCCGGTCGGGCCAGGCGCGGCGGCCGCTTGCGACAGTGTTCAACGAACAAGGCAGCCGGTCGTTCGAACGCGATGCGCCGGGCGCGCCGCAGCGCGCGCCGGCCGTCGGGCGAAGCGCGAACGCAATGTATGTCGACGAGATGGGCGATCCGTGGAAAGTCGACGGCTCCGGCACGTTTCCGAAGTGGCGCGTCGCCGTTGACCAGACGGACGCGCGGGCGAGGTCCGAGCCAGCGGCGAAGCCCATACGCGTCGCGGTGCGCTGACTGAGGCGTGGCTGGCGCCAGGTGGTGACGAGCCGCTCAGCAGCGAACACACCGGGGCGCGGCTAAGGCGAACTCGGGAAAACCGCTCATGCCTACGCTACGGTGCTGTTGAAAACTGCTGCTGATCCATCGGCTCGACGCGCGAGGCAGCCCCGGCCGCCCTAAAGGATGCGGGGCTTCGAAAGTGGCTGGCCCGCTTGCCAGCAAGCGTCGGCGATTTCTTCATTTAGTTAGGTGTTCTTATAGAAACACGGACGTTTTCAAATTGTTCTTCGACCATATTTTTGGTCCACGGCGAATGCTTTTAATGGTGGCGTTTAGACAGTTTGTCGGCAGAGCGCTGCCTGAAACGCCATCACGCTGCGAATAATCTCGCTACCGGACTGCGCCAACCGAGTCAGTCTAATTGACCACTGCCATTTGATGCTTCCCCAATCGACCGCATATTGCCCTTATTGGACCAAAGTCCAATACAGGTCGCTGCACGCCAGGCTTATTCTGAGCAGGTTGCTTTGTCCGGAGCATTTCCATGACAACGTCAACCGCCCTGATGATGGCGATGATCCGCGCCGCCGGTCTGCCGCTTTTTTCGACTTTGACCCTTCTACGCGCGAGCGCCCGCTGTCAACCCGCGCATCCGCCTCCTCGCCACATCGCCCGCATGCCGGGGCAATTGCGTGCCAGCCGTTCACGAGGGAACCTGCCATGAGGTCCATCACGAACTGGGATCTTGTCGAGGCACGCGAGGCCGTTCGACAAGCCGCCTTCGGGCTTGCCCGAAGCGGTGCCTTTGATGGCTGGCAGGATGTCTGGCGCGCACTTCGCGGCCGCTTCGACATCGATCAGCTCGCGCGAATCTTCGAAAATCCCTTGAGCCAGCTGGACATCGATCAACGCTGCAAGAGAGCGCGGAATCCTTCACTCGTCGGCTGTCGAGGGGAACGCCAATACCCGCAAATGGCGCGAGACGAGTCCCGCCCGGTCGCGACATGGATTCCTGCCCCTCTGGATTGCAAAACACGGCGAGCTCCAGGACTGGCGGAGCGCATCGTTGCGCTGCTGGCCGACGGTAGCGAATGCACTGCAGTACATCTCGCAGAGCAACTGGACACGAGCCGCGGCGAAGTCCTCAGGGCGCTGCGTCCGCTGGTGAACGACGGGCTGCTGCAAGTCAAGCGATGCCTGGTCGGGCCACACGGCGGGCGAGGCGCGCGGGTATTTGCGTGCGCGGCCGCCAGACTCGACTGCGACGAGCGTGGGATGCGTGCGCCGTGGGGGCAGGCAGATCCTGTCGTCGCGGCGGCCATGGATGCTGTCGCCCGTCACAACTGACGACGCGTCGGTGAGGCATCAATGACGAGAACCGGCGCGGCCAGCAGACGCCCTGCGTGCCGCCCTCGCGTCTGCGCTCTTCCGCCGCTCGTCTTCGCAACCTGTTGCCGGGCGCCCGGCGGCGAGCAATCACATGCTCAAAAGACGTCAGATTCTCGGCTGCCTGACGGCGCTCGGGGGCAGCTATGTGCTGGGCGGATGCGGCGGCGGCAGTGGCTCCGCCCCGAGCGCTGCGACGAGCAACCCGCGCATCGTCACTGCAGCAACTGCGGGTACCTTTTACGGAATCAACGGACACTACGATTATCGCTACACGCCCGCCCAGGTCGTCGCGATCGTGAAAGCCCTGGGCTGCTCGACCTATCGGCTCGGCTGCACCGACGACCCGCCGCAACTGAGCGCCGTCGTGAAACTCGCTCAGGCATTCCAGGCGGCAGGACTGACCTTGTTCGTGCTTATCGATCTCAGCATCTACGACAGCAATCGCGTCATGTTCGCCAGCGAATCGATCGCGTACGAGCGCGGGCGGTCCTGCGCGGCAACGGTCGCCACGACGCTTGGCCCCTACGGCGTGACGATGTACGAGTGCGGCAACGAATTGACACGGGAAGGCGACATCATTCTCGACCCCACCAATGCCGGCACCAAGGCCGTGGATTTCAACAACACCAACTGGCCCGTCATGCGCGGCCTCATTCGAGGAATGATCGATGGCGTGAGGTCCGCGCAACCAGCCGCGAGATGCGGCGTCAATTTCACTGTGGCCGACATCGGCGCATCCGACGCCTTGTGGAACGGCACGCAGCCGGATGGAAGCAGCGGCCATCCGACGGTACGTTGGGACATGACGACATGGCATAACTTCGAGGTCTACGGCGACATCTTCAACCTGGGCTCGGATGGATCGGGCCCGGGCTTCGATCTGCCTGCGTATTGCCAGGCTCATTACGGCGTACCGTTCCTGCTCACCGAATGGAACACAGGGCCCGAAAAGTCAGCAGCGTATCGCGCAAGCTATATCAGCACGAAGTTCGCCAACTACTTCGTGGCCAGGAAGGCGAAGAACATTCAATCGGTGATGTACTACGAACTCGATAGCGGAAACGACACCTTCGGCCTGATGATCGACGGTGCGATATTGAGTCAACCTTATGACGCATTCACCAGCTTCATTGCGGGGCACCCTGACAGTGGCTGACAGGCGTGAGAAATGCCCCGGCTTCCGGACCCGGTATGCGCGAATTCGTGCATCGTGATGCGCCCGAAGAACAAACCACTCATCGCTCGCGCTTCTCGGATGGAAACGTCACCCGCGCGATCAACCCGCCGCCGGGCGCATCGAGCAGACTCATTCGCGCGTCGTGCACGCGCACAATCTCGCGAACGATCGACAGCCCAAGCCCGCTCCCTTCGACAGTCTGCGTCGCGCTGCTTCGATAGAAGCGTTCGAACACGGCTTCGCGTTCGTCGGCGGCAATGCCAGGGCCGTCGTCGATCACTTCGAGCACCGGCCGCGTGTCGTGCGATGCAACCCGCACGGTGATCACCGACGCGTCGCCTGCGTAGCGAATCGCGTTGTCGATCAGATTGCCGACCAGTTCCGTCAGCAAATGCGCCTGGCCGACCACGTCCACGCGCGCCGCCTGCTCGAAGCCCAAATCGATGCCGCGCGAGCGCGCCACGGGCGACCAGTCGAGCGCCGCGTCGCGGGCGATCGCGTGCAATGGCACGACAACCAGCTGCACGGCATGACCGCTGTCCGCATCGAAGCGCGACAACGACATCAATTGCTGCACGATCCGCGCCGCCTGCTTCACCGCCCGGTTCAGGCGGCGCAAGTGCACGTCGCAGCACGCGGGCGTGCCGGCCGGCGCGGGCGCGTCGTCGCGCATCGCCAGTTCGGACTCCGCCTGTATCACCGCGAGCGGCGTCTTCAGCTGATGCGCGGCATCCGCGAAAAAGCGCCGGCGCGATATCAGCATCCGCTGCGTGCGGCCGACGTACTGATTGATCGATTCGACGAGAGGCGCCACCTCGCATGGCAGCCCCTCTTTGTCGAGCGGCGTGGGATCGTCGTCCGAGCGTGCGGCCACCTTCGCGGACAAGCGCCTGAGCGGCAGCAAGCCGCGCTCGACGCCGAGCCGCACGATGCCGAGCGCCAGCACCACCAGCAATCCCTCCTGCAACAGCGAGCCCGACAGGATCTCGCGCGCGAGCGCTTCGCGCGCATCGGGCGTTTCGCCGACCATCACCTGCACGACGCGCGTCTGCGCGTTCGGCACGTCGTGCACAGGCAGCCGCAGTGCCGCCATCCGCAATGGCTGGCCACGAAACGTCGAGTTGTAGAAGCGCGTCTGATACGGTTCGGCGAGCCGCTTCGCGGGCGGCGGCAGATCGGCATAACCGGTGATCGCGCGGCCGCTTTCGTCGCGGACCACGTAATAGATCTTGCCGCCCGTGTTCGATTCGAACATGTCCAGCGACAGATACGGCAGGTCCACTTCGATGTCGCCGTTGCGCAGGCGAATGCCCTCGCGGATCGACTTCAACGAGAAGCCGAGCGTGCGGTCGAATGCGGCGTTGGCCGCGTCCATGGCACGCTGGTAGGTCAGGCACGCATCGAGCGCCAGCAGTGCGAGCAGCGGCCCGAGCAGCCATATCGATACCTGCATCCGCAGGCTGCGACGTTTCATTGCGGCTTTGCCTCCAGCAGATAACCGAGGCCGCGCAGCGTGACGATGGCCACATCACTGTGCTCGATCTTCTTGCGCAGGCGGTGCACGTAGATTTCAATCGCCTCTGGGCTGACGGACTCGTCGAGCCCGAAGATTTTCTCCGACAGCGTCTCCTTGTTGATCGCGCGGCCGTTGCGCAGGATCAGCACTTCGAGCACCGCGCGCTCGCGCGGCGTGAGCGGCAGCGGCGTCGCGTCCAGGCTGAAGCCGCGATCGATACTGTCGTACACCAGCGAGCCGCATTGCACGCGCGAAGGACCGTGCCCGTGGCTGCGGCGGATCAATGCCCGCGCACGCGCCTCGAGTTCCGTCAGCGCAAATGGCTTGGCGAGGTAATCGTCGGCGCCGAGATCGAGGCCGCGCACGCGGTCTTCGACGGAACCTTGCGCCGACAGGATCAGCACGGGCACCGCGTTGCGGCGCGCGCGCAGCCGCCGCAACACTTCGAGCCCGTCGAGTTTGGGCAAATTCAGATCGAGAATGACGAGCGCGTAGTCCTGCGTGCGCAGCACGTGATCGGCGGCTTCGCCGTCGCACATGCAGTCGACGGTGAGGCGCGCGCTGGTGAGCGCATCAGTGAGCGAGCGGGAAAGGATGGGACTGTCTTCGACGAGCAGAACACGCATGGTGGGAACCTCTGTTATTCAAGACTTGTCGGCGATGGCGCCTTGATTTTCTTTAAAAATGAAAGCGGTCAGAAAGCACGCACTACTTAAACTTCGCAACACAAAACATTCGACGCGGAGGAAGACGTGCGGACCGTCCTGCATTGCATTGCCTTATCCATTCTTCTTTCAGCCGGCTACGCGTCGGCGCAGGTTCCATCCGGTTATCCGGGCGGCTATCAGGCGGTGATAGACGGCGCGAAAAAAGAGCGCAAGCTGATCGTCTACTCGGCCACCGATACCGCGCCCGTGCGGCCACTCATCAAGGACTTCGAAGCACTGTACGGCGTGGAGATCGAATACCACGACATGAACAGCACGGAACTGTACAACCGCTACATCAGCGAAAGCGCGGCCAACAGTAAGAGCGCGGACGTGTTGTGGAGTTCCGCAATGGACCTGCAGGTCAAGCTCGTCAACGACGGCCTGATGCTCACGTACGAGTCACCTGAAATCGCCCATCTGCCGCAGTGGGCGCAATACCAGCAGCAGGCTTACGGCACGACGTATGAGCCGCTCGCGATCGTCTACAACAAGCGGCTCGTGCCAGCGGGCGATGTGCCGCAAACGCGCGCGGACCTGATCCGGCTGCTGCGGGCGCGCGCCGATCAGTACCGGAGCAAGGTCACGACTTACGACATCGAAAAATCGGGCACCGGCTTCAATTACCTGACGCAAGATGTCCGAGTGAATCCGCAAGTCACCTGGGAACTCGTCAAAACAATCGGTGAGACAAAGCCAAAGCTTCAGACAAGTACTGGCGCAATGATGGAGCGGATCTCGTCCGGCGAGAACCTGATCGGCTACAACATCCTCGGCTCATACGCGTTTGCCAAGGCTAAGAAAGATCCGTCCATCGGCTATGTCTATCCGAAGGATTACACGCAAGTCGTCAGCCGCCTTGTGGCGATCTCAAAGAACGCGGCGCATCCGAATGCTGCGAAGCTCTGGGTCGACTATCTGCTGTCAAAGCGCGGCCAGACGCTGCTCGCCAATCGGGCCGACCTGTTCTCGGTTCGCGCCGACGTCGACGGCGAGACATCGATGGCGCGCCTGTCGAAACAACTCGGCGATTCGCTGAAGCCCATTCCCGTCGGCGCCGGCTTGCTGGTCTACCTCGATCAGTCCAAGCGCCTCGAATTCCTGAAGCAATGGCAACAGGCAGTCAGGCGCTAGCCCGCGTCTGACCCGCAGCGCCCTTTCCATCCATCACGTATTGCTCGATGCGGCGAATCACGCCGCAGGAGGACACTCATGCCTTCAACCGCCGCCCGCGCGCGCCGCGACATGCCCGTAGGCGCGCTTTCCGCGGCGCCGGTGCCGGCGCTCGCGACACGCGGCTTGCGCCCGCTCGCGGGTGTGCTGCGCTGGCTCGTCATCGCTGTGCTAACGCTGGCCGTCGTGCTGCCGCTCGGGTTCATCCTGTTCCAGAGCGCGCTGAATGCGCCTTTCTTCGATGCGAAGCGCGCTGTGGGCACCAGCAGCTTCGCGTTCATCTTCAGTGATCCCGACTTCTGGTCGGCCGTGAAGAACTCTTTTCTGATCGCGAGCGGCATGCTGTTCATCTCCATTCCGCTGGGCGGCGTGCTCGCCTTCCTGATGGTGCGCACCGACCTGCCCGGCCGACGCTGGCTCGAACCGCTGCTGCTGATGCCCGTGTTCGTCTCGCCGATGGTGCTCGCGTTCGGCTACGTGGTCGCCGCCGGGCCAGCCGGTTTTTATTCGGTGTGGTGGAAGGCACTGTTCGGCACGGCCGACGCGCCGTGGACCGTGTACTCGATCTTCGCGATCACCGTGATCGTCGGGCTCACGCATGTGCCGCACGTGTACCTGTATTCGTCGGCGGCGCTGCGCAGCCTCGCCGCCGATGTCGAAGAAGCCGCGCGCGTCGCAGGCGCGAGGCCGTTTCGCGTCGCGCTCGGCATCAGCCTGCCGATGACGATGCCCGCGCTGCTGTTCGCCGGCGTGCTGGTGTTCTTTCTCGGCTTCGAGGTGTTCGGCCTGCCGCTCGTGCTCGGCGACCCCGAAGGTCATCTGGTGCTCGCGACGTATCTGTACAAGCTCACCAACAAGCTTGGCGTCCCGTCGTATCACCTGATGGCGGCCGTCGCGGTCTGCATCGTCGCGATCACCTTTCCGCTCGTGCTGTTGCAGCGTCATCTGCTAAAGAGCGCGAACCGCTTCGTGACGGTCAAGGGCAAAGGTGCGCGGCAAAGGGCCCTGCCGCTGGGCGCCTGGCGCTGGGTCGCGCTTGCTGTCGTCGGGCTCTGGCTGTTTCTGACTGTCGCCGTGCCGCTCTCGGGGATCGTGTTGCGCGCGTTCGTGACGTCGTGGGGCGAAGGCGTCGAACTCGACGAAGTGCTGACCTTCGCCAACTTCACGCAACTGTTTGAGCACGACAACCTGGTGCGCGCGATCGTCAACACGCTCGGCATCGGCGTGCTGGGCGGCGCGCTCGCCGTCGGCTTCTATTCGCTCGTCGCGTTCGCCGGACATCGCCGTCACGACTGGGCGACGCGCCTGATCGACTACATCGTGCTGCTGCCGCGCGCGGTGCCCGGACTGCTCGCGGGTCTCGCGTTCCTGTGGATCTTCCTGTTCGTGCCCGGACTGAGAGAGCTGAAGAACTCGATGTGGAGCATCTGGATCGCGTACACGGTCGTGTGGCTCGCGTACGGCATGCGCCTGATCCAGAGCGCGCTGCTGCAAGTCGGCCCCGAACTCGAAGAAGCGGGACGCAGCGCGGGTGGCACGCGTTCCCGCGTGAGCCTCGACATCACGTTGCCGCTCGTGCGGTTCGGCCTGCTCGCCGCGTGGCTGCTGATCTTCATGATCTTCGAGCGCGAGTATTCGACGGCTGTCTATCTGCTGTCGCCCGGCACGGAAGTGATCGGCGCGCTGCTGGTGTCGCTGTGGGCCACGGGCGCCGTCGATCAGGTCGCTGCGCTGTCCGTCATCAACATCGCCATGGTCGGCGCGGGGCTCGCCGTCGCGCTGCGTTTCGGAGTGAAGCTTCATGGATAAGCTCGTCGTCGACAACCTGTTCCTCAGCTATGGCAGCAACCCGATTCTGAACGGCGTGTCGTTCGAACTGAACGCGGGCGAAGTGGTCTGCCTGCTCGGCGCATCCGGCAGCGGCAAGACCACGCTGTTGCGTGCCGTCGCCGGGCTCGAGCAACCGTCGTCGGGCCGTATCCAGCTCGACGATCAACTGTTCTTCGACGACCGCGCCGCCGTGGATCTTCCCGCCGAGCAACGCTCGCTCGGCCTCGTGTTCCAGTCGTATGCGCTGTGGCCGCATCGCACGGTCGCCGACAACGTCGGCTACGGGCTGAAGCTGCGCCGGGTCGACGCCGCCGCGCAAAAGCGGCGCGTGCAGGAAGCGCTCGATCAGCTCGGCCTCGGTCATCTCGCGGCACGTTACCCGTACCAACTGTCGGGCGGGCAGCAGCAGCGCGTGGCGATTGCGCGCGCGCTCGTCTACAACCCACCCGTCATTCTGCTCGACGAACCTTTGTCGAATCTCGACGCCAAGCTGCGCGAGGAAGCGCGCGCTTGGTTGCGTGAGCTGATCGTGTCGCTCGGGCTGTCCGCGCTGTGCGTCACGCACGACCAGACGGAGGCGATGGCGATGTCCGATCGCATCTTGCTGCTGCGCAACGGCTGCATCGAACAGTCAGGCACACCCGCCGATCTCTATGGCGCGCCGCGCTCGCTCTACGCGGCCGAGTTCATGGGCAGCAACAACCGCTTCCGTGCGCGCGTCGCCGCAGTGGACGGCGCGCGCGTCACGCTCGCGGGGGAGGGCTGGCAACTCCAGGCGCACGCACGCGAGCCGCTGCAGGCAGGTCAGCCCGTGCAAGCGGTGATCCGTGCCGAGCGGCTGCGCGTCGCCGACGGCCCCGGCAGCAACCGCATTGCCGCTGACCTCGTCGCATCGCTGTATCTGGGCGACCGCTGGGAATACCTGTTCCATTGCGGCGAGTTGCGGCTGCGCGCATTCGGCCAGACACCGCGCCCGGCAGGCAGCCACTGGCTCGAATTCCCTTCCCACGACTGCTGGGTGTTCGCGCATGCGAACTGACGAGGCAGCGCATCGCGCGCCTGTGCCGTCGATAAAACAAACAGGGAGACACCACCATGAGATCGAGGATTGCGCGCACGTCCATCAGCGTGTCGTGCGCGCTGACGTGCGTCGGATTCGCGCAGGCCGCGCGCGCGCAGTCGAGCGTGACGCTGTATGGCATCGTCGACGCCGGCATCGAGTATGTGACCCACGCCGGAGCGGGCGGCAACGCGCTGCGGTTCATGTCTGGCGCGAAGAACACGGCCCGCTGGGGGCTGCGCGGCGTCGAAGATGTGGGCGGCGGCGTGAAGGCGATCTTCCAGCTGGAAAGCGGCATCAACATCGGGAACGGGCAGTTCGACGACGGGCCGGGCGCGCTGTTCGAACGGCGCGCCACCGTGGGCCTCAAAAACCGGTTCGGTCAGTTGATCTTCGGCCGCACGTTCACGGTCACGTTCGACTACATGCTGCCGTTCGATCCGATGGGTTATGCGCCCAATTATTCGTGGGCGATTGCCTCGACGGCGAGCGGCGGGCGGCGAGACATCCTGTTCGCGCGCTCGGCGAATGCCGTGCGCTACGACGGCAAATTCGCCGGCTTCACGCTCGGCTTGCTCTATGGCTTCGGCAACGTGCCGGGTGGCCTGAAAACAGCCTCGAAATACGACGTCGGGCTGGGTTACGAACTCGGCAAGCTGGCCGCCGTGGTCACGTTCGACCGGCAGAACGGCGCGGGCGACAGCGTCTCGCCCGTCGACCCGACCGACGCGCTTCAGATGATTCACGCCGGCATCAGCTACGACTTTGGCGGCGCGAAAGCGATGGCGGGCTACCGCCACTACCGGCGCACGTTCAGGACGTCCGATCCGGCGCTGCGCAGCGACATGCTCTGGCTCGGCGGCATCGTCGAGCTGACACCGTCGTTCTCGCTGCATGGAGCCGTCTATCGCCAGGACATCAAGGATGCCACCCATGGCGACCCGACGCTCCTGTCGCTGCGTGCGCAGTACGCCTTGTCCAAGCGCACGCTCGTCTATCTGTCCGGCGGATACGCGATGGCGAAGAACGGCCGGGCGGTCAGCCTGTCACGCGACCTGGTGGGCGCGGCGGACACGCAGGCGGGCGTCACGGCGGGGTTGCAGCATCGTTTCTAGATCGCGGGCCGGTTTGCCCAGAGGTGCGACATGAAGCTATTGATCGTGGAGTCCAACGCGGCGCAAGCGCAAAGCATCGGGGCGCTGCTGCAGGAAGAGAACTTCGTCGTCGATATCGTGCACGACGGCGAAAGTGCCGAAGCCATCATGGCGACGCAGCACTACGTTGCCGTTCTGCTCGATTTCCGCTTGCCCCGCATGAGCGGCGTGGACGTGCTCGCGCGCATACGCCGGCGCCGCGACAACGTGCCCGTTCTG
Source organism: Burkholderia sp. E7m39 (assembly GCA_001319865.1). Classification (GTDB taxonomy): domain Bacteria; phylum Pseudomonadota; class Gammaproteobacteria; order Burkholderiales; family Burkholderiaceae; genus Paraburkholderia; species Paraburkholderia bengalensis. The sequence continues at coordinate 31,862 of BBSL01000225.1, forward strand.
ATGCTCACCGAGCATGAATCGATTGAAGACAAGCTGTTCTGCTTTTCGGCGGGCGCCGACGAGTTTGTCGTGAAGCCATTCGACTCGCGCGAACTCCTTGCCCGCGTGAAGGCGCTGATCCGGCGCAAGCTGACCGACATGTCGACGACGCTCGTCTGCGGCGATCTGCGCTACGTCCCCGCGACGCGCGAGTTCCTGCACAACGGCGCGGCCCTCGGCCTGCGACGCCGCGAACACGCGGTGCTCGAAACGCTGATGCTGCGGCAAGGCCGGACGGTATCCAAGGCAGCGTTGATCAACAGCGTCTATTCGCTCGAAGAAGAGCCGAATGCCGATGTGATCGATCTGTATATCCACCGTTTGCGCAAGCGCCTGCTCACGTCGTCGGCGGAGATACTGACGCTGCGTGGCGTCGGCTATATCCTGCGCACGCGCAGCAGGCTCGCGGTCTGAGCCGTCCGGACTGTCCGCGTCGCTCGGCGCCACCCACGCGACGCGTTGCCCATTATCAAGGCGATGATCCCGCTTCCAGGCTAAGGTCGCCGCCGCATCGTCAAACACGCCTTCCCGCAATGCATTGAGGCGCGCACCTGGCGTGTCGTCCCTTCGTCGCCGCTGGAGTACTTTCCTTGGAATTCGCCATCGAACTGCCGACCCGCGCCGGCAGCCTGCTGCTCATCATCGCGCTGTGTCATGCGTTGGCGCAGCGCTTGCGTCTGCCCGATTCGTTCGCGCTGACAGGCGCAGGCGTATTGCTCGGCATGGTCTACTGGATGCTGCAACATGTCGCGCCGCAATTCACGGCAGCCAGCATCACATCGTTTCTGACACCCGCGCTGCCGCCAGAGGCGTATCTATGGATATTCCTGCCGTCGATACTCTTCCAGGCCGCGATGGAAGTCGACACTAAAGGCTTTCTCGCCGACCTCGCTCCCATCCTCGTGCTCGCCATCGGCGCGGTGCTGGCGGCGACGGCGGGCGTCGGACTCATGGCCTACCTGATGAGCGGGCAGCGCCTCGTCGTCTGCCTGTTGCTCGGCGCCATCGTCAGCACCACCGATCCTTCCACGGTAATTTCGCTATTCCAGGGCAGCGGCGTACCCGACCGTCTGATACGTCTTATCGAAGGAGAAAGTCTCTTCAATGACGCAGCAGCGATTGCCATTTCGACGCTGCTGATCGGCGCACTGTCACTCACGCCGTCTCCGGGCGCGGCGGGCGAGCATCCGCTCGGGCATTTCCTGCTTTCGCTCGCGGGCGGTTGCGCATTGGGGAGCATCGTCGGCGCAGCGTTCGTGGCCTTGTCCGGGGCGCTGCACAGCGCGCCCTTTTCCGCGTACACGCTGTCGCTGGCCGTGCCCAACCTGATTTATCCCGCAGCGGAGCACTGGCTGCACGTATCGGGCGTAGCGGCGGCCGTCTGCGCAGGTCTGGTGGCAAGCCGCCTGATGCAATCGCGCTGGCCCGCCTCACACCTCACGCTCTTCAGGCACCTGTGGCAGAACCAGGCGGCGCTGGCGGCAGCCGCCGTGTTTCTGCTCGCTTCCGCGCATGTGCCCGGCATGCTCGACGATCTCAATGCGCTCGACGCCATCACGCTATGCCTCGCGCTTGCAGCGGCCATCGCGAGCCGGCTTTGCATCCTGACGCTCTGCCTCCCGCTATTGAGCCGGCTCGGTATCTGCAAGCCGCTGCCGCGCGCGCATCGGTTTCTGATCGCGTGGGGCGGCGTGCGCGGCCCCGTCACGCTGACGCTCGCGATCTGCATCGCGCGCAACGCGGCGTTGCCGTCGGGCACGCGTCACTTCGCCGCGACGATGGCGACGGGCTTCGTGCTGCTCAACCTCGTCTGTAACGGATTGACGCTGAGCAGGCTGAGCCGGCGCCTGGGCATAGGACGCGACGAGCGAACGGCCAAAGCGGGCAGGCCGGAATAACCGCACGTCGGCGTTCGTGCGTCGGCGTTCGTGCGTCGATGTTCGTGCGTCATTGCCGGCGCAGTCGCATTCCGAACGCCGCATCCTTGTCCGGCTCCGGCACCGCCGCCGCGAGCTGCCGGCATTCGACATGAATCCCGCGCCCGGGCGCTGCCTTCACAAACTCGTCGATCAACTCGCGCACGTCGGGATCGATGAAATCCGCGCGGCAGCCGTCGAGTATCACAACGGCTCCGTCCGGAATCGCCTTCAGATGGGCTTTCAGGCTGACCTTCGCGAGAAACGACACGTCCTTGCGAAACGACAGCAGATAGTGATCGTCGTGCTGCGCCATTGTGATCGGCCGCTGCATGTGCGCGTAGACGGCAAACGCGACGCTGCACGCGATGCCCATCACGATGCCCATCAAAAGATCCGTCAACAGCACGCCCGCAATCGTCACGATGAACGGCGCAAAGCGCGCGAGCCCCTGTTTTGCGGCGTCGGCGAACATCGAAGGCTTCGCGAGCTTGAGCCCCGTGAAGATCAGGATCGCGGCGAGACACGCAAGCGGAATCAGGTTGATCACCGCGGTCAGCGCAAACACGCTCACGAGCAGCAGCACGCCATGCACGACGGCCGACCAGCGGCTTTGTGCACCCGCGTTGACATTGGCCGAGCTGCGCACGATCACCGACGTGATCGGCAGCGCGCCGATCGCGCCCGCCACCATGTTGCCGATCCCCTGCGCCTTCAGCTCGCGATCCGGCTGCACGGGGCGCTTCTTCGGATCGAGCTGCTCGACGGCTTCGAGACTGAGCAGCGTTTCGAGACTGGCGACGATCGCGAGCGTCATCGCCAGACGCCAGACATCGGGATTCGCGAGGTGCGCGAGGTCGGGCCAGTTGAACGCCGCGTCCAGTGCCGCGAATGAGGCGAGCGAAGGCAGCGACACGCGATGCTCGGACGGCGGCGCAAGACCGGGCGCTGCGAAGTCCAGCAGCAGCGTGACGGCGATGCCGAACACGACGACGGCAAGCGGCGCGGGCATATACCGCACCAGCGCGAAGCGGCGCGCGGCCCGCGTCTCCCAGCAGGCGAGAATGCCCAGCGACACGATCGCGATCAAACAGGCCGCTACGGACATCGCGCCGAAGGGCGTGTCGACCGTGCCAGCCGGGAGGGCGGGCGCGGTCGCGCCGCCGTTGGCGAGCCCGGCCGCGAGCGGCATCTGCTTGATGATCAGCAACAGGCCGATGGCCGCCAGCATGCCCTTGATGACGGACGACGGCACATACGAAGCGAAGCGCCCCGCCTTGAGCATGCCGAAGCCGAACTGGATCACGCCCGCAAGCAGGACGGCCATCAGGAACGAAGGAAAACTGCCGAGCTTCGCAATGCCGTCGACGACGATCACCACGAGCCCGGCGGCGGGTCCGCTGACGCTCAGATGCGAGCCGCTCAGCAAAGCCACGACGAGTCCGCCGATGATGCCGGAGAGCAGGCCCGCAAACGGATCGACGCCCGACGCATTGGCGATGCCCAGACACAACGGAAGCGCAACGAGAAAGACGACGGTGCCGGCAAACATGTCGCGCGGAAACGATGCAAGCTGTTCGCGTAGATTCATGGGTGTGGAATTCCAAAGGTAGGAGACGAGGTGCTTCGGGTGCCGCTTTTGGCGTAAGTCTCTGGGCGTAAGTGTTTTTGGCGCTTTTGACGTGAGCCTTTTGACGTGAGCCTGAGCCTTTTGCCGCGGCTCAACCGGCCATTGCCTCCGCGCGATGCCGCTGCGCGAGGGGCGCCGCGTCGCGCTGGCTCGACGCGCTATGCGATGCGCCGTGCGTCGCATGACGCTCGCCCGCGGTCAGCACCTTGATGTGGCCGTCGTGCAGTCCGAAGATCCAGCCATGCACGGCGGGCGCGTGCGGCGCGTTGCGAACGATGGACGTCGCGCGGATCGCCTTCGCCTGCGCGATCACATTCAGCTCGGCGAGCCGGTCGACCTGATCGTCGCTGCTGGCGCAGCCGTCCAGCTCGCGGCTGTGCGCGCGGGCGAGCGCGCATAGCGGCGCGATACGCCGCGCCACATGCGGCAGGTCCGCGGGCGGCGGCAGCAGCGATGCCTTCACGCCGCCGCATCCGTAATGCCCGCAGACAATGATGTCGTCCACCTTCAGCACCTGAACCGCATACTCGAGCACGCTCATCGTGTTGTCGTCGTCGGTCGAGAAGAGGTTGGCGATGTTGCGATGAACGAACAGTTCGCCCGGCGAGCAGTTCGTCACGATCTCGGCGGGCACGCGGCTATCGGAACAGCCGATCCACAACGCATTCGGACTCTGCCCGCGTGCGAGACCCGCGAAAAAAGCCGGATTACTTTGCGCGGATTCTCGCGCCCACGCCATGTTCTGCAGCAACATATGCTTCGTTCTGTTCATTGAATACTCCCGTCAGGTTTGCATCCGCAGCTACGGAACCGTGCTGCGCGACCGATGTCTATTCGAGCGATTGGCATTCGCCGCCTTCTTTCTGTTTTCCGCGTGCAGGCGGATTCACAGGCTTCTGATCGAGTCGATGCAGCACTCATCGGCATGCACCGGCCCTTCGATAAATCAATGTAGCGATGAACGGGTGCGTTTGCATGACGGCCAAATGAGATCTTCGTCATATACGCATGCCGCATCATTCACTGTACGAAAAGAGCTGAAATGAGAATATTGATTGTCGAAGACGAAACCAAAACGGGCAGCCATTTGCAAAAAGGCCTTGCTGAAGCGGGCTTTTCGACAGACTGGGTTCGCGACGGCGCGGCAGGACTTCGTCAGGCCACCGCGTGTGCCTATGATCTGATCGTGCTCGATGTCATGCTTCCCGCACTCGACGGCTGGTCATTACTGGCTACGCTGAGGCAAACACATGTCACGCCCGTGTTGATGCTCACCGCGCGCGACGATATCGCCGACAAGATCATGGGGCTCGAAATGGGCGCCGACGACTACATGGCCAAGCCGTTCGATTTCGACGAATTGCTCGCGCGTATTCGCACCATTTTGCGCAGAGGCAAAGGCCGCGACCCTGCATTCCTGAAAGTCGCCGATCTCGAACTCGATCTGATGAGACGCAAGGCGACGCGCCAGGGCAACACGATCGTCCTCACATCCAAGGAGTTTTCATTACTGTGGCTGCTGATGCGGCGAGCGGGCGAAGTGCTGCCCCGTTCGATCATTGCTTCGCAGGTGTGGGACATCAATTTCAGCAGCGACACCAACATCGTCGATTCCGCCGTCAGGCGAGTTCGCGCGAAGGTCGACGACATCTACCCGCTCAAACTGATCCACACGGTGCGCGGTATGGGTTACGTGCTGGAGGCCCGCGATTGAACCTGCCCGTTCAGCGTCTTTTGCCGCGCACGCTCAGTGTGCGCCTTGCCGTGCTGTTCGCGCTGGCCAGCACGGCGTTACTCACGATCAACGGTTTGTATCTGTACGCGGTGCTCGGGCAAAACCTGCAAGCCGATGCGACGGAAGACATCGCGCGCACACTCGCGGCCACCCGCGCGCGCCTCGCCACGCTGAACAGCCACGCGGACGTCGCCGCACATCGTCCCGTCTGGTTCGATCCGTTTCACGGGCACGAAAACATGGAGATCGCGCTCTACGCCGCGAATGGGCGCGAGCTGGCGCGCTCTGACCGCTTCGTAGGCCGCTTCGTAGACCGCTTCATGGAACGCTTCAAAGACCGCTTCGTGGACCGCTCCGTGGACCGCGAAGGTCTGCGCATCGACAAGCGCGGCAGAGCGCCACACACGCTCGACATGAATAACGGCGTGATCCGCTACGTGGGCGCATGGATGCCGCTCGCGGGGGCGGCGTCGCAAGCCGGGGCCGTTTTCGCCGTGGTTCAGTACGACGGCAGCCGCGAACGCGCATTGCTACGCGTCTATGCGTTCAATGTCGTGCTCGTCACGCTGCTCGGTGCACTCGTTTCCGCCGTGGGCGCGTATTGGCTCGCAAAGCTCGGCCTGCGGCCGTTGAAGCTGCTTGCCGAGCGGGCCGACCAGGTGTCGTGCAGCAAACTGGTTCAGCCGTTGCCGGACATTTCGATGTCGGGGGAAATACTCGCGCTGAACCAGGCGTTCAACCGGATGCTGCAACGTCTCGATGAATCGTTCGTCCAGTTGTCGCGTTTCTCGTCCGATCTTGCTCACGACATGCGCACGCCGCTGACCAACATGCTCGCGGAGTCGCAAGTGGCGCTGTCGAGGCCGCGCGAAGCACACGAATACCGTTCAGTGATCGAGTCGGGCATCGACGAGACGCAGCGCCTCTCGCGAATGATCGACGACATGCTGTTTCTCGCCAGATCCGAGAAGCGCGCGCATCGTCTGGCATTTCAGCGCCTGCATGCTCGCGAAGAGGCCGAGCGGATCGCCGGATATTACGAGTCGCTCGCCAGCGAAAAAGGTGTCGGCATACGCGTCGTGAACGATGCGCGCTTCGAAGGCAACCGGCTGCTCGTGCAGCGCGCGTTGAGCAATCTGATTTCGAATGCGCTCGTTCACGCGCCCGCAGGCAGCGAAGTCGTCGTGCAATGCACGGAGCGTGACGGCGCGGCGGAAGTGGCCGTCATCGATTCTGGCGCGGGTATTGCCGCCGAGCATCTCGAACGAATCTTCGACCGCTTTTATCGCGTCGATCCCGCGCGTCATGAACCGGCATCGGGAACGGGCCTCGGGCTCGCCATCGTCCGCTCGATCATGGACGAACACGACGGCGCGTGCAGCGTGACGAGCGAGCCGGGCGTGCGCACGGCGTTTGTGCTGACATTCAGGCGCGTTCGCGCGTGAGCGTCGGCTGCGCCGTGCTCGCCGCACATCATCACGATCCTGCGTAGATATTGCAGAAGGTCACTGGCCCGACGCAATGCGGATTGCCGTCTGGCATCGGATTGCCATGCGGCACGGCGCCCGACTGTTGCGTGCCTGCCGGCACGCCGCCTTCGCCGCTTTGCGCCGGTTGCGTCCTGGCATCGGCTTTGACCTTGTGCGCAAAAGCCGGATGAACCTCGGGATACGAAGTCTCCGTGACGTAACGCGAGCCTTTGGCCTGCGCGTCGATGAGCTGCTGATGCACTTCTGCGCGCGTGAGACCTTGCGCATGCACGGCGGAAGACAACAGTACCGCCGACGTCAGAGCGAGCGTGAAGCATGTTTTCATGTGCGACCCCATCCATTTGAAAAAGGCGCTTTGCGCTGCCGCGAGAGGCAAACGCGGGTGTTGCGGATTATTTGTAATGGCGTTCGGACGCGGCAAAGCGCGCCTTGTTGCGCTCGATGGTCTGCCTGCTCGGCGGATAGTCGGCTTCCGTCATGGGTATCAGACCGTCCCTGTATGCCTGAATGAGTTCCTGGCGCACTTCGGCCCGGGTTTTGCCCTGCGGCGCGGGCTTGACGACAGGCGGTACGTTGACCGCTGCCGCCGGTGCCGGACCCGACTCGACGGTCGTGTTGCGCGTGCCGCCATAGCCGTGATCGTGCAGGATGGGGCCTTCGTTCGCATACGCGTAGCCCAGTGGCGCCAGCAACGCGCTGAACAGGCCCATGCAGATCCAACCTCGCGTGTTCATTTGAACCTCCTTTGCGGTCGATGTCGTGATTGACTTCGACGCCAGTTTGGCTCGCGCAGGAATCGCCAACATGATCCGCCGATGATGTTTTTGTCAGGAATGCGATGCGTCATATGGCGGTCACAGTTGGTCGCGTGAGCGTCGCTTGATGGCTGTGCCAAGCGATATTCGACGCGGCAGAGTGCGCGCCTTGGGACACAATGAGGTTCAACGTGACTTTTGTGTCGATCCTTGCCTCAAACACATGCGCCGCGTACGCTTGCACGCGAGTCGTCCGACGCACGGTTACTGTTGCCTGTCATTCATATTTCTGAACCCAGACCGCCGCCGAAAGGCGCGGTCGCAACGAGAGCAGCCATGACCTTCGATCCCTCCGTCGTCGCCGCCTTCACGCCCACGGGCAAGGTGCGCGCATCGATCAATCTCGGCAATCCGATTCTCGCCAACCGGCACCCCGGCACCGGCGAGCCGGTCGGCGTATCCATCGATCTCGCGCGCGCCTTCGCGCAACGGCTCGGCGTCGAACTGGAACTGGTGGTATTCGATGCGGCCGGGAAATCGGTCGAAGCGATCAACGAAGAGCGAGCGGATTTCGGCTTTTTCGCCGTCGATCCCGTGCGCGGCGAGAAGATCGCGTTCACGGCGCCGTACGTGCTGATCGAAGGCTTTTATCTCGTGCGCAACGAGTCGCCCGTCAGGACGAACGCCGAGGTCGATCAGCCGCACAACCGCGTCGCCGTCGGCAAAGGCAGCGCGTACGACCTGTTCCTCACGCGCGAGCTGCAGTCCGCGCAGATCGTCCGCGCGCCGACTTCGCCCGCCGTGGTGCAGACCTTTCTCGAGCAGAATCTCGAAGTGGCGGCGGGCGTCAAGCAGCAACTCGAGGCCGACACGAAGAACATGACGGGCCTCCGCCTGCTCGACGAACGCTTCATGGTGATCCAGCAGGCGATGGGCACGCCCAAAAGCCGCGGACCGGCGGCCGCCGGCGCGCTGCATGCATTCGTCGAAGAGATGAAAGCGACGGGCTTCGTCGCCGACGCGCTCGCGCGGCACGGGATCGCGGGCGCATCGGTCGCGCCTAAAGGCTGATCGGGCGCTGTCTCCATCGATTCAACTTGCCTGACCAATGACGCCGCCGGCGCCACGCCGGCGGCTTTTTTTCGCCTATGCGCAGGGACGGCGAATTCCACCCGCGCGGCGCAGCGCACATGTCAGACATGCCATGTTGCAGCGGGGCAACGACTCCAGAATCTTTCTAATTAACGGTTAAATCGTCGCCGCCGCCTGCCCGCACGTTCGTCGACGGCGAGTACGATTTCGCGCTTGCGGTACGCGCACGCGCAGCTATCGCGCCGGGCCGCCCGTCTTCCGCAGCCGCTCCAGCCAACCGCTCACCGCTTCCCCCGAACAGCCACGGCTGCGCCAGCCGATATGTCCATCGGGCCGCGCGATCCACGCCGCGCCGCCCGCCGGCCGATACGCCGCAGCGAATTCGCCCGCCGTGTCGGTCAGCACGGTCATCCGTTCGTCGTCTGGCACGTCGCAACCCGGCGCCGCGACGAGCACAGCCGATGCGGCGTCCGGCAGCATCGCGTCGAACGTGCGGCACGCGTTGACGAACGCGTCGTATTGCGGCCCCGCCGCGTCGATATAGCCGATCAGCGTGTGCCGCCCACGGCCGATGTATTCGTGCAGCCGCCGCGGATGCCCGACGAAGCGTTGCGACAGCCCGCACGCATCCGGCAGACGATCGCCGGGCGCGGGCAACGCGGGGTCGGCGTCGGCGCACATGTCGTCGACGATCGCGCTGCCGCGATACGTGATCAGCAACTGCGTTTCGCGCATCGCCGGATTGGCGCCCTCGCGGGCGAGCACGGCATTGAGCGCCGCACTCGTCGACTGCACCACGTCGACGCCCACGGGATGCCGCTCCGCCGAATAGCTGTCGAGCAGCGCCGGCCCTGCGACGCCGCGCGCCACATAGGCGAGCTTCCACGCGAGGTTGTGCGCGTCCTGCAGCCCCGTGTTCATGCCCTGCCCGCCCACGGGCGGATGGATGTGCGCGGCGTCGCCGGCAATGAACACGCGGCCGCGTCCGTAGGCCGACGCGATGCGATGACTGACGCGGTACACGGACGACCATCGCATCGACGACAAGCGCGTGTCTGGCGGCAGCGACGGCAGCAGCAGCGCGCGCATCGTGTCGAAGTCCGGCGCGGCAACGCCCGCAAGCGACGAAGCCTGCTCGTCGGGCACGATCATCGACAGCCGGTAGCGCCGCTGCGAGCCGCGCACCGGCACGGCTGCCACGCTCGATTTCGCGCGCGCCGCATCCGTCCATTCGAAGCGGTACATCGGCCCGCGCGGATACGCCCAATCCACGTCGACGTCGGCGAGCGCAAAGGTCTGCGGATATTGCCCGCCTTCGAACGCGAGCCCCAGCGCAGTGCGCACCGCGCTGTGCGCGCCGTCGCAGCCGACGAGCCATCGGCATCGCACCGCATGCGTCTCGCCCTGCGGCCCGGTCAAACGCGCTTCGATGCCGCCGTCCGTCTCGACGAAACGCTCTAGCGCGGTGCCGTACGTCACGCGCCCGCCATGCTCCGCGAACGCCGCTTCGAGCAGCCGCTCCGTCTCATACTGCGCGAGCGACAGCGAGCCGTACGGCAGACCCGCTTCCGGCATGCTCATGCTGCGCGCCGGAACCTTGGCCGCATCGACCCACGTCTGCACGCCCGTCAGCCACAGGCCTGCGTCGATTGCGCGGTCAACGATGCCGAGGTCGTCGAAAATCTCCAGCGTGCGCGGCGTGATGCCGAGCGCCTTGCAGAAGAAACCTCGCGACGGCATCTTGTCGATCACGCTGACGGCGATGCCGTCGCGCATCAGTTCGGTGCCGAGCAGCAGGCCGACCGGGCCCGCGCCGACGACGAGCACATCCACGTCTTCCATTGTCTGCTCCTCATGGGGTGGATCATTGCGCGCGCTTTCCGGCGTGCGGCGAACGGGCATCGCGCACGGCTGCCGCGAGCCAGACAAGCATAGGCGATGCGCCGCGCCATCGCGATCACGGTGCCCGCAACCCGTCGCCGCGCCGGCGCTATGGGGTCTGCTTGCCGGTTTGCTTCGCCGTCCGGTTGCGCGCCCACACGGCGCACGCCGCCATCACCAGCACGAACACGGCGGCGAGCGCGACATTTCCCGCCGCGATCCCCACCAGCCGGCGATAGGCAACGCCTGCATCGTCGCTGAGCCACACGCGGTCGTGAACGAACGACAGGATGACGACCGCGCCGAACTGCGTGCCGACATAGCTGATGTCCGAGTGCCCAAAGCGCAGAAAGCACGCGAGCCACACGAACACGCACACCGCGAGCAGACAGTCGACGAGACTGCCCGCCGTCAGCGGCAGCACAGCGAGCACGACGGCACAGCCCAGCGCGCAGCCGAGCAGGCGATGACACATCCGCTGCACGACGCCGTACGGCGACCACGTGCCTTGTGCGTCGACGGGCACCATCAACACGACGATCGCCGTCGTCATGGCCTGCGCGAACCCTTCCACGGGAAAACGCCACGCGAGATACGCGAGCATTGACAACGTGACCGCGCCGATCGTCGTATGCGGCAGACGGCCCAGCGTGCGGTCCGTCAGCGCATGCGCGAGGCGGGGATGGCCGGCTTCGGCAGCCGGCCTGCGCGCGTTGCATAGCAGCATCGCCGCCGCGACCAGCAAGGTCACGCCGAGATAGGCCGTGGTGCCGATCAGCGCGTTGATCCAGAGCGCCTGCGCGAGGCCGCGCAGGTCGGCGTCGGGCTGGGCATGCGTCGTCGCCACGATGTAGATCGCGAGCGCCGTCGACAGAATCCACATGTAGCCCGCCGAGCGTTTCGTCGCCAGATAGAGGCCGGCCGCCGACAGGCACGCCATCGTCGGCACGAACACGGCAACGTCATGCGCGGCGAAGCGCGACAGCAGCAGCCCGATCACGGTCCCGCCGAACGTGCCGATGATCTGCTGCACGCCGAGATCGAGCGCGGCGCCCAGCGCGAGGCCCGTCAGCGAAAACGCGCAGATCGCGGCCCACCATATTTCCGGCAGGCCGAAAAAGCGGCTCACACACACGGCGACCAACGTTGCGAGCACCGCTTCCGAACAGCGCCGCACGCGCGCGGCGAGCGTGCGCCACGACAGCTCCGCGCGGAAAGCGCAGAGCGTATTGCGCAATGCCAGCAGAAACGTGTCGTACATGATGCGCGCCACGGGCCAAAGGACATGAAAAGGATCGCTCGAGCATGGTACGTCAGTGCCTGCGTTTGTTCCGGGGATGGGCGCAGTCGGCACCCTCGCGGGGGTGCGCGCGCTGGCGGCAAGGCGGTGGGCAGCGCTATAGCCGCGAGCTATCGGCGGGATGGAAGCGGGCTGCGCGGAAGCCGGGCGCAATCTGCAAAGTCCGCTCGGCGCCGTCCAGACGGGCCTGTTCTGCGCGACGGCATCGCGGGAACGCTGCTTGCACGCCGATTGTCGATTGCGTTTTTGGCTCACGGGAGCCAGCCATGACGATCACCACGATCCGCAAGTCGGACACGGAAATTCAGGTCGAACAGACGGCGTACACCTTCGCCAGAAAAGAAGACGCCGACGCGTTTCAGCAATGCCTTGTCAACGGCTCCATCGAGACGTGCCATCGCGAGCACCCGCCCGTGTCGATGAGGCCCGCGCGGCCCGACGAACGGGCGGACGATCCGACGCGCGACAGCACCATTTCGCCCTCTTTAGGCGGCGATACGGCCATGTAGTCTTTGCCGGCCGCGCCGGGCATCCGCACATCTTGCCGCGGCAACGGCAAGCGCAACGCGCGCAGTGAGCACCACGCGCGCGACGCTTGCGAATCCAACTACCCTTGCGAACCCACATTACGCTCGCGACTTCACGTGCCCCGGTTCGCCTGCCCTCTGCTTTGCTCGCCTCACGCCCTTCGCAGCATCTACCCCCACTCCGCTCGCTCGAAAAACAACACAAAATCGCACAAGCGCACAGAATGCCTTGCGCGCGTCATTTTGCATCGTTACCATAAAACGGTATATACGGTTTCCCTTGCGCGTCCCATCTGTGTGTCCAGTTCGTTTCGACGCGCGACGGCACCTTCGTCATCGGGTCTTGACGGCCCAGGGAGGGCACCATGTCCGACAAGCATCTTTCGAGTCAATTCGAGGCCGCGCTCACCGCGCTGTCGACCGAACTGCTCGAAATGGGCGGCCGCGTCGAACTGCAGATTTCGCGCTGTCTGACGCTGCTGAGCGACTACGACCCAACGCTGTTCGAAGAGATCCGCGCGAGCGAACGCGACCTCAATGCGCTCGAAATCCGGATCGACGAGGAAATCCATCGAGTCATCGCGCGCCGCCAGCCTGCCGCGCGCGATCTGCGCCTGCTGATGGCCATGTCCAAATGCGTGACCAATCTCGAACGCATGGGCGACGAAGCGCGCAAGATTTCCAAGCGCTTGCGCCGCATCGATGAAAACGGCCAGACGGCCGCCATTCCTCTCGTCGAGCTGAAGAGTTGCGGCGAGCTGGCGTCGTCGATCCTGCACGGCGTGCTCGACGCGTTTGCGCGGATGGATGCCGTCGCCGCGGCAAAACTCGTGCGCGACGATCAGGCCATCGACGAAGTGTTCCGCGCGTCGGTTCGCAAGCTCGTCATGCAAATGAGCGAGACGCCGCGAACGGTCTCGGTCGCGATCGAATATCTGTTTATCGCGAAAGCGCTCGAACGGATCGGCGACCACGCGAAGAACATCGCCGAGTTCGTCGTGTTCGTCGTCAAAGGCCGCGATGTGCGGCATATGCCGCTGGGCGAACTCGAACGCGAGGCGATGGCCAACTGACGCCGCACTCGAGCACAGCCTTCTTGCCTTTTCTTGCCTTCTGCTCGCGCCCCGTTTCCTTCATGTGTTGCCGCACGTTTTTTGCCCGGCACGCGCACCGGAACGAGGCCGCCCGGCGCGGACGCCTGCGAAACCGGCGTCCCCCGCCAATTCCCCAGCTATCACCTGACCACGCCTGACGGGCACGGCCGGCGGGAATGCCACTTGCGCCTCTCCAACGACTGGTTCGGAATACGGAGGCCGACATGCAACCCGACGACACCCCACTCAATCCCGGCGACGAAGGTCCGCCCGACGCCCCCGGTGTCGGCGAGGATCTATGTCCCGCCTGTCATGGGAAGGGCAGTGTCGAAGGCCAGCGCTGTAGCGTTTGCAACGGCACCGGAAAGGTGCTCCAGGGCATCGGCGGCGGCTGATCGAACGCGGACAGGGAGAAGCGAATGGATCTGCAGGAAAAAGTCGCGCTCGTCACGGGCGCGGGCTCAGGCATCGGCAAGGCGTGCGCGCTCAGGCTGGCCGCCGACGGCGCGCGCGTGATCGTCCACGCGCACAAGGAAGACGAAACCCATGCCACGGTCGAGGCAATCGAGCAGGCGGGCGGCGAGGCGTTCGGCATCACGGCCGACCTGCGCGACGACAAGGGCTTCAAGGCCGCTATCGAAGGCGGTATCGCGATGTTCGGCCAGCTCGACATCGTCGTGGCGAATGCGGGCATCAACGGCGTCTGGGCGCCAATCGACGAACTGCAGCCCGACGAATGGGACAACACGCTGAACACGAATCTGCGCGGCACCTATCTGACGCTGCACTACACGGTGCCGCATCTGAAGCGCGCGGGTCGGGGCTCGATCATCATCATTTCATCGATCAATGGCACGCGGGTGTTCAGCCACGGTGGCGCATCCGCGTATTCGACGACCAAAGGCGGCCTGCTCGCGCTCGGACAGATGGTCGCGCTCGAACTCGCGAAGCACAAGATTCGCGTCAATGTGGTGTGTCCCGGGAAAATCGAATCGAGCATCGACGAAAACACGAATGCCCGCTCGGGGGGCGAAGCCTCGGAACCCGCGGACTATCCGGAAGGAAAGATCCCGCTCACGGACGGAAAGGCCGGCACGGGCGACGACATCGCCGAAATGGTGGCCTTTCTCGTCTCGGAGCGCGCGCGATACATCACGGGGACGCCCGTCTGGATCGACGGCGGGCAATCGCTGCTGGTGGGATGAGCGGCGATGCGCGGGCGGTGGTTGGTACGCGCGAAAGCGCCGCGCCGCGCTCACGCTCGCGCTCACGCGGTCTGGCATCCATCGCAGCACAGGCGGCGAACGTCGAGGTCGAAAGCGAGCAGATCCATCTGCTCAACGCGATGAAGCGCGCAGTTTCGCGCGATGTCCGCAAATCCAGCGGTGCTAGCGGCAATTCGTCTTCTCCAACGACGTCGAGTGCTTCACGACACCGCGTGAAGCCCGGCTCGGCGCGCCCATCGATCCCGCCGACGAATGACGCGTGAGCGCGTCATCGCGCCGTCGCTCCCGTTGCCCTGACCGAACGCCGGACGGGCGCCAGGGGCCGCCAAAGGGCGCCCTCATTCTTCGCTAATTCCCGCTGCGTACGATGCTGGTCATCCGGCAGTACGTCATCACATCGAGGAAAAACGGCTCAGAAGGAGGGCATCATGTCGATCGCAACTATCATTCAAGGCACCCCCATCTGGGTGTGGGTGCTTCTCGTCATCCTGCTCTCGCGCGGGTTCAAGGCGTTGAACAGCGGCACGGCGACGCTGTCCAGACTGGCCATCGTCCCCGTCATCTTCGCGGGCTGGGGCATATTGCATCTGATCACCGATCCGCTGTCGGGATGGTCTTCCGTGATCGTGTGGATCATCGGCGCGCTCGTGGGTATCGCAGGCGGCGTGTTCATCGCGAGCCGCAGCCGCTTCATCGTCGATCCCGTCAGCAATACCGTGATGACGCCCGGCTCCGTCGTGCCGCTGGTGCTGATCGTCGCTACCTTCGCGGCCAAATTCTGGCTCGGCGTCGAAGTGGCGACCGCGACGGATATCGCCGCGCTGGGAACGTACGTGCTGATCGGTGCAGCCGTGTCGGGCATCGTGGCGGGCGTGTTCGGCGGACGCTTCCTCACATATTGCCGGGCGATGAATGCGCGCCGGTTCATCAAGACCTGCTCGCAGAGCGCCTGAATGGGGGCATGCGAATCGGGCCGCCTGAACGAGGCCGCCTGAACCAGGCCGCGTCAGCGAGGCGGCCCGAGCAAGGCCAACTGTGCAAGGGCCTGATCGGGTCGCCCGCACATCTCCCGAAGCTAAATGCCGCCATACTTGTTACTCCCCGGCTTCGCTTTCCAGGTCCAGACTGTCTCAGCGCAAACATCGCGCGAACATCGAACGATGAACAGCGAATAGCGCCGCGTTTTCGCCATGAAGCGCGGCAACCTGCCCGAATCAGGAGGACGCACGAGCCATGAGTACATCAGACAAGAACGGCGCCATGCAGACGCCACCCGTCGTATCGCAGCAGGAATGGGAAGCCGCGCGCGAGCAGTTGCTCGTCAAGGAGAAGGCCCACACGCGCGCCCGCGACGCGCTCGCCGCCGAGCGCCGCCGCATGCCGTGGATGGCCGTCGAAAAAGACTACGCATTCGACGGCCCGACGGGCAAGGTCGATCTGACCGGTCTCTTCGACGGAAGGCGGCAGCTGATCGTCTATCGCGCGTTCTTCGAGCCTGGCGTGTTCGGCTGGCCGGAGCACGCGTGCCGCGGCTGCTCGATGGTGGCCGATCAGGTCGCACACGTCTCGCATCTCAATGCACGCGACACCACGCTCGTGTTCGTGTCGCGCGCGCCGCAAGCGGCCATTGCCGATCTGAAGGCGCGCATGGGCTGGCAGATACCATGGTTCACGATCACGGACAGCTTCGATGCCGACTTCGGCGTCGGCGAATGGCACGGCACCAACGTGTTCTTCCGCGACGGCGACCGCGTGTTTCGCACCTACTTCCTCAACAATCGCGGCGACGAGCAGATGGGCGGCACCTGGAACTATCTCGACATCACGCCGCTAGGACGGCAGGAAGTCTGGGAAGATTCGCCCGAAGGCTATCCGCAGACGCCGACCTACAAATGGTGGAACTGGCACGACAGCTACGTCGACGACGCGCCGCCGGACCGGAAGTGGGTCGAGGTGTCGGACGCGGGCGAGGCGGCGTTCAGGAAGAGATCCGCCGAGGGCAACGCGTAAAGCGCGAGCACGGCGGAATGAGAGACGATGCCCGCCGCTTACTGCGGGACGGCATCGTTGACCTGGACGGCATGCGTCGCGTCCGACGGCAGGATCATGCGGGCCGACACGTTCGCAGCGTGACGGCGGGCCCGACGGTCCACGAGACATCCGCGCCGTCGAGTCGATCGACGAACGGCGCGCTGTAGAACGACGTCGAGATGAACGGCAACTGCTGCGGGCGACGCCGATCATGCTGTCCATACATCGAACATTCCAGCACGCCGACGAATCGCCCGACGATGCCTGCTCTGTGCCGCCATGTATCGGCGCGCCGCGCATCGATACACGTGCATACAAACCCGCCCGTACCCGACACATGCGAGATACATCCGCGCGCTCCAATACGCACATCGATTGACCTCATCAACCCAACGGGAGCAACGCATCATGACGCGGATCGACAAGGTGCTGTACACAGGCAAGGTTCACACGACGGGTGGTCGCGAAGGCGCGGCGCGCAGCTCGGATGGCCGTCTCGACATCGCACTGTCGACGCCGGGCAGCGCGGGCGCGGGCACGAACCCCGAGCAACTGCTCGGCGCCGGCTGGTCGGCGTGCTTCATCGGCGCGATGGGCGGTGCGGCGCGTGCGCTGAACGTCTCGCTGCCAGCCGAAACGGCTGTCGATGCCGAAATCGATCTCGGCACCACGGATGGCGCCTACTTCATTCAGGCACGTCTGAACGTGAGCCTGCCCGGCCTGCCGCGCGACGTCGCGCAGCAACTGGTCGACCGAGCGCACCAGACCTGCCCGTACTCGAAGGCAACGCGCGGCAACATCGACGTCACGGTCACGCTTGCCTGACGTCGCGGCGGAACCCTGCGGCTTCGCCAGTTGCACCGGTAGCGCTGTGAATGCTGGATGGTCACGAATCGCTCCGTGACAGACGGACGTGCTTTAAGATTGGCATCGGCCATAGTCAACTCCTGCTGTGAGTTGGTGGTGGTCAGCGGGCGGTGAGTGTTGGCGCACTCACCGCCCGCGCTTCGTTTTACGTCTGGCGTTTCCCTCTTTGCTCACCGCGTGGACTAATCCGGAGTTCTCCGATCCGTTGAGGTGGATTGACCTCGGGGGTTAAGTAACGAAATCGTTTCTTACCGGCCACCTAATGATCGAGCATTTACTTCTGTCAGTCAGATCACGCTGGAAACCCTGAGGGCAGGTCGGTTGACCTGTAGCTCGACTCCGGGCACCCGCACCAGACAATTCTGGCCTCACGCGCTTTTCTTCCGATCGCTGGTCGGTCAGAGGTCCCATATTGACCGAGGCCGTTCCTCGCAACCGCTCGTCGAAAGCATCATTCCACGTTTTCCCGTGGTCGATTTAAAGTCCAGAACGTGGCCCTGCCTGCCACATCTGACCCACCCGCTTGACCCAAAGCATCGCTTCAGATATTAGACGTACCTCTAGACCCACCTACCGCGCTTCACCCCGTCCCCAAAATGGGCCTCGATTGGCAGTCCTTTCCGAATGTGCCATGCGCTCGACGAAAGCACGAACCACACATAGTGCAGCCGGGAATTTCCAAGCTTCTCAGGTGTGCGAACTGTCTTGCGTTCACGCCATGATGATGCTCGCGGTGATCGTCTGCGGCGTCACCCAGCAGGCAGGCGCTACCGATCTGACAAGCTCACAGACCGGCTATGTGCTGACCTCGGGCGGCAATCCCTATGTGGTTGTGCTTGGCGCAATCATCGATACGCGGGCGACAGGCGTCACCGCAATCGACAGCGTAGCGGGTTCCGGGTGGATGCTGACCAATAACGGCACCGTCGCGGGCGGATACTGGGCGCTCCAGTTCAGCCAGCACGCCACCGTGGTCAACAATGGACAGTTCATCAGTCCCATCACCACGGCAGTCGCACTCTTCGGCGGCGCAGACGTCACCAATCATGTCGGCGCAGTCATCGCCGGGAAGCTGGACGGCGTCTTTGTGCGCGGCTCGACGAGCACGGTCGTCAACGCAGGCGATATCGCGGGAGACGTCGTCGGCCTCGCCAACACGCAGGCAGCGATCCACATGCCTGACGGCGGCGCCATCACCAATCTGTCAACCGGCCGCATCGCGGGTTCCGCATCGGCCATCCTTTGCGCGCCCGCGACAACGGTCATAAACGCTGGCCTCATCGCATCCGGCAGCAAGGCCGCAATCGACCTGACGACGGGCACCAGCAGCTCGGGCGGTCTCGTCGTCAATAGCGGCACGATTATGGGCGGCGATAGCGGGACAGCGATCCTGTTCGGTCCGCACGATGACACATTGCTCATCACGGGCACGTCGTCCATCTCGGGGATCGTGGACGGCGGGGCGCACGACGCGGGCGGCGCCAACACGCTGATTCTCGGCGGCACGACGGCGGGTACCTTCGACCTGTCCTCGATCGGCGCGCATGCGCAATACCGCAACTTCGACACGCTCGCGAAGCAGGACGTCGGCACCTGGACGCTGACGGGCGTAAGCAGCGTCAATCAGGCGTGGCAGATTGCGGGAGGCAATCTGATCGTCGCGGGGCAGTTGACGGGCAGTATCACCGCCGTCCCGCAGGCCACCCGTATCGACGTCGAAATCGCGAGCGGCGGCGCTGTGCACGCACAAACAGGAAGCGCGATCTCGCTCGGAGCGGCGAGCCGAATCCTGAACGGCGGCACCATCGACGGCCATGCCAGGGACACCGCCACACTCGCCGTGCAAGGCGGCGGCAGCAGCATCGTCAATGCGGGTGCCATCGGCGCGGACGGCGCGGGCTCGCCCGCCATCAGCCTCGATACGGCGAACGGCAGTGCGAGCCTTGTGAACCAGGCCGGCGCGGCGATTTCCAGCGAACAGGGCGTCGCCGTGCTCGCCGGCTCCCACGTCGTGATCCTGAACGCGGGAAACCTGACCGGCCGCGACGCCGCCGTCCGCTTCACAGGTTCGAACGACGCGCTGACGCTCGTTAGCGGCAGCAATGTGAAAGGCGACCTCGACGGCGGCAATGACCTTGGGAATGCGCTGGTGTTGCAAGGCACGGGCACTCTCGCAAGCCGCCTGTACGGGTTCGCGTCGCTTGCGATGCGCGGCACTGACTGGTCGCTGGCAGGCGATGCGTCGGTCGGCAATGCAACGGTCCACACGGGCACGCTGCGCGTGAATGGCACGTTGGGCAGTACAGCCACCACGGTTGCGCCGGCTGCAGCGATTGCCGGAACGGGAACCGTCGAGGGCGCACTCGTCGTGCAAGGCGCAATCGCTCCGGGCAATGCCGTTGCCGCGCCGTTGGGAACGGCCGTGTCCGCACTGCCGGCGCTCGCGGTCGGTACGTTGCACGTCGCCGGTTCTTTTGCGCAGGCTGCGGGAAGCCGCTACGTGGTCGACGTGCTGCCCACGGGCAACGATCTCGTCGACGTCACAGGCCCGGCGACACTACAGGGCGGGACAGTGCTCGCCCGTCTCCGAACGACATCGTTCAACCGCACCGATACCTACACGATCGTCGCGGCGTCGGCAGGCGTGAGCGGCGCGTTCGCCGGTGTCTCGACGCTGAACCCGTTTGTCCAACCGTCGCTTGCGTACGATGCCGATCACGCGTACCTCGTCGTGCAACGCGATTTTCTGCACGCGGGCGGCACCCCGAATGAGCTTGCCGTAGAAGGCGCGCTGGATCGCGGTATCGCGGCGATCGGGTCGGGCACGCCACCCAGCCGCGATTTCCTGAGCGTCGCCGCCGATCTTGTCAGTATCGAAGGGCCGGCGGCCTACGCCGCGCTCGACCAGCTGGGCGCGGAGTCGTATGCGGCGCTGCTCAACGCCCACGTCGCAGCGTCGCGTCAAACGACGGATGCCGTTCAGGCCCGCCTCGCCGACGCGCGCAGCGGTTCATGCACGAAGTCCACGACGCCCGCCGCCCGGTCCACGCAGTTCCCGGCGGATGGCGACACACGCATCTGCTCGTGGGCAGCGCTGCTCGGCAATACGGGCAGCAACGGCGGATACGACACGTGGCTCACGCAGCAGATCGATCTCGCCGGTGCGATCGCTGGCATCGATTATCGTGTCGCGGCGCCGGTTACGCTCGGCGCGGCGCTCAGCTACATCCACGGCAATACGTCCACCGACACGTTGCCCGCGCACGGACAGTTCGACAGTTATCAGGTCGCGCTGTACGGCGCCTATGCGCCGGGACGATATTGGCTTCAGGGCGCGCTGGGCTACGGACGCAACGACGATCAAATGAAGCGCGACATCACCTTCACCACCCCGTCGCGCACGGCCCAAGGCAAGGTGGACGGGAACCAGTATTTCGCGTCGCTGCAAACGGGCGTCGACCTCGATGCCGGTCCCGTTGGCGTGGT
Source organism: Burkholderia sp. E7m39 (assembly GCA_001319865.1). Classification (GTDB taxonomy): domain Bacteria; phylum Pseudomonadota; class Gammaproteobacteria; order Burkholderiales; family Burkholderiaceae; genus Paraburkholderia; species Paraburkholderia bengalensis. Next base: position 52,931 of record BBSL01000225.1, read on the forward strand.
GTCGCCGTTTATCGGTCTGGAAGCGCAGTACGTTGTCTTGCCGGGAATCACCGAGACGGGCGCGGACTCCGTGAGTCTGGCGGTGCAGTCGCCGTCGGGCAGTGCCGTGCGGTCTCTGCTCGGCGCGCAGTGGCGTCGCGCGATCGACTGGTTGGGGCATCAGTGGCGCGTGGACGCCACCGCGGCGTGGGGGCACGAATACGGCGCGCTCACGCGGACGATCGACGCGAGCTTCTCCGGCGTGCCGAACACGGGCTTTACGGTCCACGGCAGCGGCCTGGCACGTGATGCGGCGCAGATCGGATTGGGCGCGAGTGTCTCGCTGGATCGTAGCGCGCATCTGCGAGTCCGCTACGACGGCGAGTTCAGTGGCCGTAGCACCTCACATGCAGGCAGCGCCGGCTTTGACTATCGCTGGTAGCGTCCTGCCGTTTGTCAGCAAGGTCGATCGCGATAGTGAATGCAGCGAACGCCGGACGCTGGCGCATTCAGCAACCTCAGATATCAGTCGCTCTTGGCCCGGTGCGGTCTCAAACGTCAACCCGATTCGCACCGGAACTTAACGTCGCATGTATGCACTGGAGGCAAATCGTGAGCGTCAAACCAGCAATCGTCTTCGTCCATGGATTTTGGGGAGGAGCAGCGCACTGGAGCAAGGTGATCGTCGAGTTGTCGCGCAAGGGCTATACCGATCTACATGCCGTCGAGCTCCCGTTGACGTCGCTCGCCGACGACGCAGCACGCACACGCCAGATGGTTGCGCAGATCGATGGTCCTGTGCTGCTGGTCGGTCATTCCTACGGCGGTGCCGTGATAACGGAAGCCGGCCATGGCGCCAATGTCGCTGGTCTGGTTTATATCGCCGCATTTGCACCCGATTCAGGCGAAAGCCCGGGCGCGATCACCCAGCAGAACCCGCCCGTCGCCGCGGAGAATCTGACTGCCGACAACGATGGTTATCTGTGGATCAAACGAGAGAAGTTCCACGAGAGCTTCTGCCAGGATCTGACATCGGACGAAGGACTGGTCATGGCCGTGACGCAGAAGGCACCGCTGATAAAGACGTTCGGCGACACCGTCACGTCGCCCGCGTGGAAACACAGGCCATCGTGGTATCAGATCTCGAGCGAAGACGGGATGATCTCGCCGGCCAATCAACAGATGATGTCAGCAAGGCTTCAGCCGAAAAAAGTCATCACGCTCGCATCGAGTCATGCATCATTAGCGTCGCGTCCCGTCGAGGTGGCCGGTCTCATCGATGAGGCTGCCCGCGCGCTCTCGATGTAAATGGCGAGTAGGTAGCGTCAAACAGCACGGCCGCCGGCGCATCGATTGCAACACGCGATGCGCCGACGACCTGGTTCATCACACACCATTTCTCTCACCGCCTGTCGCGGCATCGCGCTCGCGCGAATATCGACGGGTCGCCGTGCTCAAGTAATCGGAGCCGTTGCCGATATGCAGTAGAGGCACTGCCCGTCCGCTTCTTCTTGCCGCCGTCACGCCCTGATACGCGTTCGATCCGCCGCAACCCTGCCGCAAGCGTTTGCGCGTGCAGATCGACCGCGCTCCGCGTTGCCCCGGCCGATCCGATCCGAAACTGAAAGTGGTTCCCAAGTGCGCCGAATTGCGTTTGCCGCCCTGCTCTGTGGCCTCGTGACTTCGCTGTTTTTGTCGTTGTATGGTTGCCATCGGAAAGGCTCCCCTTCGTCAAGCGCAACCGTACCGACCCGGACCACCATCACCGCGCTGATCTGGGCGCCGGACTGGCCGGAAGAAATGCTGCAGATCGCGGCCGAATTCAGCAAGCTCAACCCCGACATCGGCGTGAACGTGCAATTCATGGTCGGCAATTCGGTCGAGGAGAACATCAAGCCGCGCATCGCGTCGGGCAACCTGCCCGATGTCGTCAGCGTCAATCCGAATGCCTACGCCGCCGCACTCGCCGATCAGGGCGTGTTGGCCGCCGTCAGCCACACCACGGCGTGGAGCAACATGCTCGACCCGCTCAAGGGCGACTGGACCAGCCGCCAGGGCAAGGCCTTCGGCATTTCCGGCGGCGTGGCGACGGTGCTGATGTACTACAACAAGGACATGTTCGCGAAGGCCGGCATCAAGACGCTGCCGACCAGTTTCCCCGAGTTCCTTGCCGTGTGCGAACAGCTCAGGCGCGCCGGTTTCACGCCGATCATGTGGAACGGCGGCTTTCCGAACATGCTGGGCAACGGCCCGTTCAGTTTCGGCTTCGCCAACAACGTGGTCGCGCGCGAGCCGGACTGGAAAAAGAAAATGGAAGACGGCGCGCTGAATCTGGACACGCCGCAAGCCGCCGACATCTTCGCAAAGCTGTCGCTGATCGCGCGGCGCGGCTACGTGCAGGACGGATTCATGGCGACCGACTACGACGGCGGCATCCGCCTGTTCAAGGAAGGCAAGGTCGCAATGGCGTTCCACGGCAGCTGGGCCGCCGGTCTGCTGCTGCACGGCAACCCCTTCGAGGCGGGTGTGTTCATTCCGCCATGGAATGCCCCCGGCAAGCGCGTGGTGCCCGTGATCGGCAGCGAGACGGGTTTTGCCGTGTGCGAAACGCCCAACAAGGCGGCCGCGCTGCGCTTTGTCGAGTTCATGACGGGCAAGGGCTTCGCGATCCTGCAGCGCAAGCGGCAGAACATTTCGCCGTTCAGGCCGGGCGCTCAAGCGATCGCGGGCGACCCGCAGATCGTCGCCTATACGAACGAAGTGAGTCGTTATCCCGTCACGGCGAGTCCGTACTATTCGGAGCTTCCCTCCAACTCCATCGAGCGGCTGCACCGTTTGATGCAGGACGTGCTGTTGAACAGGATCACGCCCAGACAGGCGGCCGCCCTGCTGGATGCGTCCGTCAAGCATGAAGCGAAGATGCATTACAAATGAACGCGATCATCGGTTCACTGCGACGGGCTTTCGACTTTTTCTCGCAGGATCTGCTGCGCCGGGTCGAAATCCGCTACCGGCTGATGACCGCGTTCATCCTGCTGTCGCTGTTGCCCGTGCTCATTTCGGGCTACATCTCGTACGCAGAGTCGACGGCGGCCATCAAGGAAAAGGCCCGCATCTTCTCGAAGGAAGTGGTCAGGCAGGTGTCGAAGAACGTCGGGTTGCGCATGGAGCAGATCGAGACGGAAAGCAGCCTGCTCGTCCTCTCCGACCAGGTTCAGGCGGCGCTGACGAAAGTCGCGAACGGCAGCGCGAAGGAACAGAACGAAGCTCGCCAGGACATGACCCGGCTGCTGCTCGATCACTACGGTTCGGCTGACTTCGTCAACGAGAAGTACCTGCTCGACGCCAACAACCGGATCATGGACACGCAAGCGTTCGCGCAACTCACGCGCGGCGTGATGCGCTTCGTGCGGCAGGCGCCCGATCGGAACGGGCGGCCCTACTGGGGCAGCTATGACAACGGCGTCGGGCAGCAGAACCTGGGCATGGTGCGCGCCGTCATCGGCAAGAGCAACAACGGGCGGCTCGGCAGTCTCGTGCTGGTGATCCGCCCGGAGTATTTCTCGACGATCTTCAACGACGTCGCGCTCGGCTCGGGCACGGAAGTCTATATGCTCGACGCGAGCAACAACCGGCTGATCGTGCGTTCCGACTACGCGTCGATGAGCGCCGACGACACCGCCGAGCCGGCCCTCATCGACGGGATCACACACGACAGCAACGGCGAGCCGGACGGTTTCGTCAGCTTCGAAGGCAAGGAGCACACGGGCTACTTCGCCGTGTACACGCGCATTCCCGGCACCGCGTGGTTCGTCGTCAGCACGATTCCGGAGAAGCGGCTGACGGCCGAGGCGCAATCCGTGCGCAACCAGATCGTGCTGGTCGGCATTTCGGGCTTCCTGCTTTCGATCTTTCTCGCGTACTTCATCGCACACAGCATTTCGGCGCCGCTCAACGAACTCGTGCGCAAGATGCACGATACGGGCAGCGACGCGGGCGCCGAAGCCGACGCGCTCGCCGACGCGCACGTCGAAACGGGCGATCAGGACGAACTGGGCCGGCTCGCGCAGCGCTTCGAAAGAATGCGCGCGGCAATCCGGCAAAAGATCCAGAAGATCAACGAGATCAATGCGTCGCTCGAACACACCGTCGTCGAGCGGACGGCGGAGCTTACACGCCGCGAGCAAGAATCGCGGACCTTGATCGACAATTCGCCGGACACGATCACACGCTACGACCGCGATCTTCGCCGCACCTATGCAAACCCGGCTTTCTGCGCGTCGGCGGGACACACGCTCGGCGAAGCGCTCGGCAAGCGGCCTTCGGAGCTTCCCGGCGGCGCGAACGCCCTGATCTACGAACGCAAGATCGGCGAAGTCATCGAGACGGGCAAGAGCGGGCAGTTCGAGCTGCGCTGGGTCAACAGGGACGGCGTCGAGCAGTGCTCGCACATTCGCCTGACGCCCGAGGTCGATCTGTTGGGCAACGTGAACTCGGTGCTGGCCGTGGGCCGCGATCTGTCGGACCGGATGGCCTTCGAAGCCGCGATCTGGCGGCAGGCGAATTTTGACACGCTGACCGGGCTGCCGAACCGGCAAATGTTCCAGAACCGGCTCGAACAGGAAGCGAAGGTCACGCGACGCGCCCGGCATCGAATGGCGTTGATGCTGATCGATCTGGACCGCTTCAAGGAGGTCAACGATTCGCTCGGCCACGATTTCGGCGACACGCTGCTGATCGAGGCCGCGCGGCGCATCACGTCCTGCGTGCGCGAACCGGATACCGTCGCGCGTCTTGGCGGCGACGAGTTCACCGTGATCCTGCCGGATCTGCACGACACGGAAAGCATCGAACGCGTGGCGCAGACGATCATCGGCGCGCTGTCGGAGCCGTTCAAGCTCGGGCCGCACGATGCGTTCATTTCGGCGAGTGTCGGCGTGACGCTGTATCCCGACGACGCCCGCGAACTCGACGTCCTGTTCAAGAATGCCGACCAGGCGATGTACGCCGCCAAGAACGCGGGCCGCAACCGCTTCGCCTGGTTCACGCCCGATCTGCAGGTCGCGGCGGAAAAGCGTCTGCGGCTCACGAGCGATCTGCGCGCCGGGCTGCCCGGCGAACAGTTCGAGCTGTATTACCAGCCAATCGTCGATCTCGCGACGGGCGACATCTACAAGGCCGAAGCGCTGATCCGCTGGCTGCATCCCGAGCGCGGCACGATCAGCCCGCTCGAGTTCATTCCGTTGGCGGAGGACAC
>BBSL01000226.1 GCA_001319865.1 Burkholderia sp. E7m39
TCCGGCGCCCGTCCCGAAGCCGCTCAAAGATGTCGGATTTGTAATGTGCCAGTTATCGATAGGTAACGGCCTCGCCGTCACACTGCGACCCATGCAATGCCCGAGCGCGCACCGCCGCCGTGCATTTCCGGCAGATCATCGTCCAAGGAAACGTCATGTGGATCGTCAAACTGGCCCTGCGGCGGCCATACACCTTCATCGTATTGGCTGTGCTTATCTTTATCGTGGGGCCGCTCGCGATCCTGCGCATGCCGACGGACATCTTTCCGAACATCGACATTCCCGTCGTCAGCATCGTCTGGACCTATAACGGCTTTTCCTCCGAGGACATGGCGCATCGCATCGTGTCGAACTACGAGCGCGCGCTGACCACCGACGTCGACGACATCGAGCACATCGAATCGCAGTCGCTCAACGGCGTGGCCGTGGTGAAGGTGTTCTTCCATCCGGGCGCGGACATCAATCGCGCGATCGCGGAGGCCGCGTCGAACTCCGCGTCGATCCTGCGCGTGCTGCCGCCGGGCACGCTGCCGCCGAACATCATCACGTACAACGCCTCGACGGTGCCCGTGCTGCAACTGGGTCTGTCGAGCAACACGCTGCCCGAGCAGACGCTCTACGACCTCGGCAACAGCTTCATCCGCACGCAGCTCGCCACGGTTCAGGGTGCGGCCGTGCCGCTGCCGTACGGCGGCAAGATCCGTCAGATCATGGTCGAGCTCGACCCGAAAGCGCTGCAGGAAAAAGGCCTTGCACCGATCGATGTGGTCAACGCCGTCAACGCGCAAAACCTGATTCTGCCCGGCGGCACCGCGAAGATCGGCGCGCGCGAATACAACGTCGAGATGAACGGCAGCACCAGCACGGTGGCCGCGCTCAACGACCTGCCCATCAAGACGGCTAACGGCAGCGTCGTGTACGTGCGCGATGTCGCGCATGTGATCGACGGCTACGCGCCGCAGACCAACATCGTGCGCAGCGACGGCAAGCGCGCGGCGCTGCTGCAAATCGAAAAGACGGGCAGCGCGTCGACGCTCACCATCATCCAGCAGGTCAAGTCGATGCTGCCGAAGATCGCCGCCGGCTTGCCGAGCGCGCTGCACATCACGCCGCTGTCGGATCAATCGGTGTTCGTGAAGTCGGCGATTTCGGGCGTGGTGCGCGAAGCGCTCATTGCCGCGTGCCTGACGGCCGCGATGATCCTGCTGTTTCTCGGCAGCTGGCGCGCGACGCTCATCATCGCGGTGTCGATTCCGCTTGCCGTGCTGACCTCGCTGATCGCGCTGTTCGCGCTCGGGCAAACCATCAACATCATGACGCTCGGCGGGCTCGCGCTCGCGGTCGGCATCCTCGTCGACGACGCGACCGTGGCAATCGAAAACATCACGCATCATCTGGAAAAAAGCGAGCCGCTGCACGACGCTATTCTCAACGGGTCCGGAGAAATCGCCGTGCCTACTTTCGTCTCCACGCTCTCCATCTGCATCGTGTTCGTGCCGATGTTCCTGTTGTCGGGCGTCGCGCGCTATCTGTTCGTGCCGTTGGCGGAAGCTGTCGTGTTCGCGATGTGCGCGTCGTACTTCTTCTCGCGCACGCTGATTCCGACGCTCGCGATGTATCTGATGCGCGCTCCTTCAGCGAATGTTCAACACGCGTCAGGTCCGTTCGCCATCTTCGTGCGCTTTCAACGCGGCTTCGAACAACGCTTCGAGGCGCTGCGCAACCGCTATCACGGCGTGCTGCAACGCGCGATTGCCAATCGCCGCCGCTTCATCCCAATCTATCTCGTGCTGTGTTTCGCGTCGCTCGCGTTGATTGCATTCGAAGGACGCGACTTCTTCCCCGCCGTCGATACGGGCGAAATCCGTCTGCATCTGCGCGCGCCGACGGGCACGCGCATCGAGCAGACGGCGCGCATCACCGACGAAGTCGAAGCGAAGATCCGCACCGTGATTCCGAAATCGGATCAGGCCGCCGTGCTCGACAACATCGGCGTGCCCGTGAGCGGCATCAATCTCACGTACGACTCGTCGGACCCGATCGGCCCCGAGGACGCCGACATCCTGATCACGCTGAAACCCGATCACAAGCCAACGGCGCAATACGTCGCGCAGTTGCGCAACGTGCTCGCGCAGTCGTTTCCGGGCGTGACGTTCGCGTTCCTGCCCGCCGACATCGTCAGCCAGATTCTCAACTTCGGCCTGCCCGCGCCGATCGACGTGCAGATCGTCGGCAACAAGCTCGCGCAGAACCGCGTCGTCGCCGACAAGCTGCTCGCGCAGATGCGCGGCGTGCGCGGGCTCGTCGATGCGCGCATCCAGCAGCCCGGTGACGAGCCGACCATCAACGTCGATGTCGATCGCACGAAGGCCATTCAGGCGGGGCTCATGCAGAAGGACGTCGCGCAGAATCTGCTGATCGCGCTGTCGGGCAGTTCGCAGACCACGCCGAATTTCTGGCTCGACCCGAAGAACGGCGTGAGCTATCCGTTGATGGCCGAAGTGCCGCAATACGATATTCACTCGCTGCAGACGCTCGCCAACATTCCGTTGTCGACGAGTTCGGCGACCAACCAGGCGGCCAACCAGGTCAGCGCGAATCCGCAGAACCAGCTCGGCACGCTCGGCACGATGTCGCGCAGCACGCAGCAGGCCGTCGTGTCGCACTACAACGTGCAGCCTGTGCTCGACATTTTCGCGTCGACGCAAGGGCGCGATCTGGGCGGCGTCGCTGACGACGTGACGAAGCTCGTCGACGCCGCACGCGCGCAATTGCCGCCCGGCTCGTCGATCGTGATGCGCGGCCAGGTGCAGTCGATGAACCAGTCATTCGCCGGGCTCGGCGCGGGGCTCGTGTTCGCGATCGTGCTCGTCTATCTGCTGATGGTGGTGAATTTCCAGTCGTGGCTCGATCCGCTGATCATCGTCAGCGGCTTGCCCGGCTCGCTCGCGGGCATCGCGTGGATGCTGTTCGCGACGCACACGACACTGAGCGTCCCTGCGCTGACGGGCACGATTCTCTGCATCGGCATCGCGACGGCCAACAGCATTCTCGTCATCAACACCGCGCGCGAATCGCTCGCGGGCGGCATGGAGCCGCTCGCGGCCGCGCTCGACGCCGGCTTCAACCGCTTCCGTCCCGTGCTGATGACGGCGCTGGCGATGCTGATCGGCATGCTGCCGATGGCGCTCGGACTCGGCGACGGCGGCGAGCAGAACGCGCCGCTCGGACGCGCGGTGATCGGCGGGCTGGCCATCGGCACCGTATCGACGCTGATGCTCGTGCCCGTCGTGTTCGGCGCCGTGCACGCGTGGCTCGCGAAGCGCCGCGCCAGACACGAAGCCGGTCGCGCCGATGTGACCACACATGCTGAATAAGGAACTGCCATGACCACGCCCACTCTGCCGACGGCTCCCGAACCGTCCACGCGCACGGATCTCGCGCGCACCGATCTCGCGCAAACCGACAGCGCGCCCATGCCGCGTCGCCGGCGCTATCTGCTGCCCGTCGCGCTCGCCGCCGTCGCTGCCGCGCTGCTCGCAATCGGCATCGTGCCGCGTTGGCACGCAAGGGCGGCGCTGACAGATCAGGTCGATGCGCAGCGTTATCTGAGTGTCGAAACCGTGACGCCGAAGCCCGCGCCCGCGTCGCAGGAACTGCTGTTGCCGGGCGCCGTGACGCCCTATGCCGACGCGTCGATCTATGCGCGCACGAGCGGCTACGTCCAGCACTGGTACGCGGACATCGGCGCGAAGGTCAAGGCGGGACAGACGCTTGCCGACATCGACACGCCCGAGCTCGACGCGCAGTTGCGTCAGGCACGCGCCGATGAAGCGACCGCGAAAGCCAACTACGGCTTCGCCAGCAGCACGGCGCAGCGCTGGCAGACGATGCTGCAAACGCAATCGGTCTCGCAGCAGGACACCGACGCGAAGACAGCCGACAGCGCGGCGAAGCTCGCGGCCTGGCAGGCGGCGCAGGCCGACGTGGCGCGCCTGACAGAGCTGGTGTCGTACGAGAAGGTGACGGCGCCGTTCGACGGCGTCATCACCGCGCGCAACGTGAACGTCGGCGCGCTGGTGACGGCGGGCGGCACGCCCGGCCTCGCGGCCAACCCGGGGCAGCTCTTTCACATCGAACAGACCGACCGCCTGCGCGTCTATGTCGACGTGCCGCAGAACGACGCCGCCACGGTCACGCAAGGCACACAGGTCTATCTGACGACGCAGCAGTATCCGGGGCGCAAGTTCGATGCGACGGTCGCGCGGACGTCGGACTCGATCGACCCGGTGAGCCGCACGCTGCGCGTCGAAGTCGACGTCGACAACCGCGACGGCGCGTTGCTGCCGGGCGCGTATGCGCAGGTTCATCTTGCGCTGCAGACGGCGCATCCCGCGCTCGAAGTGCCCGTGAGCGCGCTGCTGTTCCGGCCGGACGGCGTGACCGTCGCGGTGGTCGGCGGCGACAACAAGGTGCAGTTGCGCACCGTGACCATCGGCCGGGACTTCGGCACGTATGTCGAAGTCGCGACGGGACTCACGGCGGCCGACCGCGTCATCAACAATCCCGGCGATGCGATCAGCAACGGCGAGACCGTGCGCATCGCGACGGCGGCGGCGCCAGCAGCGGCGGCAGCGCCCGCGGCCGCCGGACCGGCGAAGCGCGCCTGAGCGCGACGCGAGACCCATCATGTTCGATATCCGCAAATCGGTGGTTCGCAAGGCGCTCGTCGTCGCTGTCGCGGGCGCGTTGAGCGCCTGTTCCACCTTGCCGCATTACTCACAGCCGCAAACGGCTGTGCCCGATCACTTCGCCAGCACGCCGCAGGCGTCGGCGGGCTGGACGCTCGCCGCGCCCGCCGATGCGCAGCCGCGCGGCCCATGGTGGACGCTCTACGGCGACGACGAGCTGAACCGCCTCGAAGCGCAGGTCGACGTATCGAATCAGACCGTGCGCAAAGCCGTCGCGCAGCTGGAAGCGGCACGCGCGATGGTCGACTATCAGCGCTCGGGTTATTCGCCCGTCGTCACTGCGGGGACGTCGGCGCAACGCTTTCGCACGTCGCAGAATGTGGTGCACAAGGGGCTGGCGGGGCACACCGTGCCCGATTTCTCGGCGGGACTTGCGGCGAGCTGGGAGCCGGACCTGTTTGGACGCGTGAAGGACGCCGTTGTCAACGCGCGCGACAACGCTCAGGCCAGCGAAGCGGATCTCGAATCCGTGCGTCTGTCGGTCGCCACCGATCTCGCCATTGACTATTTCAATCTGCGCTCGCTTGACCGGCAAAAGAAGCTGCTCGACGATACGGTCACGGCTTATGCCGCCGCGCTGCGCATCGTGCAACAGCAACTGAAGGACGGTGCGATCGATGCATCGGCAGTCGCGCAAGCGCAGACGCAGCTCGAAAGCACGCGCACGCAGGACAGCGACATCGACGTGCAACGCGCGCAACTCGAACATGCAATCGCGACGCTGATCGGCAAACCGGCATCTTCGTTCTCGCTGCCGCCGAAGGTCGAAACCGTCACGCTGCCGCAGATCCCAACGGGCGTGCCGTCGCAATTGCTGGAGCGGCGTCCCGACATTGCGGCCGAGGAGCGGCGCGTTGCGGCCGCGAATGCGCAGATCGGCCAGGCGCGCGCGGCGTTCTATCCGAATCTGACCTTGTCGGCAGCGGTGGGGCTTGAAAGCTCGTATTACGCTCCGTGGCTCACAGCGTCCAGCCTGTTCTGGTCGCTCGGCTCGCAGATAGCGGGCACGCTGTTCGACGGCGGCCGGCGCTCCGCCGCGCTGAAGGGCGCCAACGCGCAATACGACGGCGCGGTCGCCGATTATCGGCAAACCGTGCTGGTCGCGTTCCAGCAGGTCGAAGACGAATTGTCCACGCTCAATACGCTCGCAACCGAAGCGGACAGTCAGCAGCGTGCGACGTCGGCGGCGCAGTTGTCGCTGAAACTGACGACCAACCGCTATCAGGCGGGCGCCGTCAGCTATCTCGACGTCGTCACCGCGCAAACCATCGCGCTCACCAACGAGCGGTTGACGCAGCAGATCGACGCCCGGCGTGTCGACGCGAGCGTGCAGTTGCTGAAGGCGCTCGGCGGCGGCTGGGATCGCGCGTCGCTGACGGATGCGAATGCAACCGACTGACGCTTGCTGCGTCGGCGCCTGGCGTGGCGCGGAGCGCCGTGGTTCGCCAACTGCATCGCGACAGGATGTCGTCGTAATATATGCGCGTTCATAACGTACGGGGACATCGTGATGATGCGCAAGCTGTTGCTGTCGGGGATCGTATCGGCCGGCCTTCTATTTGCGGGCGGGGCGTGCGCCGACGAAAGCACCGTCAACGTGCTGTACGCAGGGTCGCTGGTGAATCTGATGGAGCGCAGCGTCGGTCCCGCTTTCGAAAAGGCAACGGGCCTGCATTTCAGCGGCTACGCGGCGGGCTCGAACAAGATCGCCAACGAGATCAAGGGCAAACTGCGGCGCGGCGACGTGTTCATCAGCGCGAGCCCGACGGTCAACGCGAGCCTGATGGGCGCGGCCAATGGCGATCATGTGGCTTGGTATGTGAACTTCGCCGAATCGCCGCTGATGATCGGCTATCACCCGCAAAGCCGCTTCGCCGCCGACTTCAAGAGCAAGCGCTGGGATCAGGTGCTGCAGGAGCCGGGCATCCGCATCGGGCGCACCGATCCCAAGCTCGATCCGAAAGGCGCGTTCACCGTCGACATGATGACGAAGGCGGCGCGGCTGTATCACCAGCCAGATCTCGTTGAGAAGACGCTCGGCGATCCGGAGAATCCCGCGCAGGTGCTGCCGGAAGAAACGCTGGTCGGCCGTCTGCAGTCGGGCCAGCTCGACGCCGGTTTCTTCTACTCGACGGAAACGTCGGATCTGAAGATTCCCGCGCTGCGCCCCGCGCCCGAGCTGCAGGCAAAGGCGAGCTACACACTGACGATCCTCAACGATGCCCCCAACCAGACGGGCGCTGCGCGCTTCGTCGATTTCCTGTTGAGCAACACGGGCCGCGCGTTGCTGAAGCAGCATGGCGTCGAGGTGATCAAGCCCGCAGTGACGGGCAATGTGCACGCGGTGCCGCCTTCCGTGCAAGCCGTGATCGACGCCGCGCCATGACACGGCCGGCCGCGCGTCCGCTTCTGTGGCTGGCATGTCTGCTCGCCGTCTATCTGTGCGCGCCGTTCGTCGCGAGCATCCCGCAGATCGGACAGGCGGACTGGACACACGTGGACTGGCGCGCGACGTGGTCGGCCGTCGCGGTGTCGGCGGGCAGCGCGAGCGTGGCGTCGCTCGCGATACTGATTGGCGGCGTGCCGCTCGGCTATTGGCTCGCGCGCTCGGACTCGCGCGGCATGGCGTTGCTCGGGTTCGTCGTGCAATTGCCGCTCGCGCTGCCGCCGCTCACGAGCGGCGTGCTGCTGCTGTTTCTGCTCGGCCCGTATAGCTGGCTGGGTCAGCTCACGAACGGCGCACTCACCGACTCGTTCGCGGGCATCGTGCTGGCCGAAACATTCGTGGCGGCGCCTTTTCTGATCGTCGCGGCGCGCTCGGCGTTCGCCTCCGTCGATCCCGTCTATGACGACGTCGCGGCCACACTCGGCCATCGCGCGGCGAGCCGCTTTTTCCGGGTGATGCTGCCCATCGCCTGGCCGTCGATCCGCGCGGGTCTCGTGCTCGCGTGGCTGCGCGCGTTCGGCGAATTCGGCGCGACGGTGATGGTGGCCTACCATCCGTATTCGCTGCCCGTCTATACGTATGTGGTGTTCGGTGGCCAAGGGCTGCCCGCGATGATGCCGCTGTTGCTGCCGACGCTCGCGATTGCCGTGTTGTGCGCGGCGCTGTCCGTCGCCTGGCGCGGCGGGCGCGGGAACCTGTTCGACGCCGCCGATAACGGCGATACGGCCGACAGCCTCGCGAGCGAGCCGGCACGCCCTGCCCTGCCCAATCCGCGCCTGGCGATCGCGCTGAGGCGCCAGCTCGGCGCGTTCGATCTCGACATCGAATGGATGCCTTCGACGCGCCGGCTCGCCATCATCGGGCCGTCGGGCTCGGGCAAGTCGCTCGCGCTGAAACTGATTGCGGGCCTCGAACGCAACGAGATGGGCTTCGTTCGGTTCGGCGGCACGCAGCTCGATGCGCTGCCGCCCGAGCGCCGTCATATCGGCTACATGCCGCAGGATTACGGTCTGTTTCCACACATGACGCTCGCGCGGCAGTTGTCGTTCCCCGTCGATGCCGACCCTTCGAGCGCGCGCTACTGGATCGAGCATCTCGGCCTGTCGGCGCTGACGGCGCGTTTGCCGCATCAGTTGTCGTTCGGTCAGCGGCAGCGCGTCGCGCTGGCGCGCGCGCTATCGCGGCATAGCCAGCTGCTGCTGTTCGACGAGCCGTTTTCGGCGCTCGATACGCCGCGCCGTCGCCGCCTGCAACAGGCGCTGCGCGCGTTGCAGCGCGAGATTTCGGCCGTCACCGTGATCGTCACGCATGATCCCGACGAAGCCGCGCTGCTCGCCGACGAAGTGCTCGTCATCGAACATGGGCGCGTGCTGCAGTCGGGCGCCGTCGATCAGGTGTTCGGGCAACCCGCATCATTGCAAGTCGCGGCCCTGCTCGGCTTGCACAACGTGGGCGAAGGAACGATGCGTGAGCACGGCGTCGTCGATACGGCATCGGGACTGTCGATCGCCACTGCGAATCGCTCGATTCCCGCGGGCGAACGCGTCATGTGGCGAGTTTCGCCGTCGTCGATCGCGATCTCGGCGCACGGCGCGCAATCGGGCGCCGTCGATGCCGTCGAGCTGCGGCACGGCGATCCGTACGTGGTATTGAATGTCGGCGGAATGCGCTTCGATGTGGCGGGCGACGGCGCACTCGCGCCTGTGTCGGAGCCTGCGAGCGTGCGCTTCGATATCGATCCGCGTGGCGTCAGCGTGTGGGTCGATCGGGCCCGGGCCGTTCGATGCGACAGCGTGTCGTCCGCTTCGTCGTCTGCCGCATAGACGTGAGTCGTATAGACGTCAGTCGTTCGCCGCGAGCGCGGCCTCTTCCTGCCTGCTGACGGGCACCTTCAGCGAATCGTATGCCGACTGCTCGACGAGAAAGTCGACCAGTGCCCGCACGTTCGGCGCCAGATTGCGTCGGCTGCCGTACGCGATCGACAACCCCATCGACGGCAATGCGACGTCGGGCAGCACGCGCAGCAGCGCGCGTTCGTGCAGATCGTCGTCGATCAGCGCGGCGGGCAGCAGCGCAACGCCCATCCCCTCGATGGCCATACGCCGCACCATGTCGCTGCTGTTGGCGCGGACGTGCGTGGCGTGCGGCACGTTCGCGTCGAGCCAACGGCGCGCAAGATCATGTTCCGCGCTGGTCGCGCCGTCCTCGTGCGAAAGGATCACCAGGCGCTCGAGGTCTGCAAGTTCCGTGATGCCGCGCACGTTCGGAACGTAGCGCGGCGACGCAACGAGCGCCATATCGAGTCGCGCAAACGTGCGAGCGACGACGGAACCGGGATGCGGATAGGTGTCGCTCGTAAGCGCGGCGTCGAAGCGCCCTTCGACGAGGCTGATCGGGCCGTCGGCGAATATCACTTGCGGCACGACGTGCGGATAGCGCGCGCTGTATGTGCTGAGCAGTTTCGCGAGGTAACCCGCGCCGACGCTGCCTTGCACGGCGAGGCGCAGCGTGCCCGCCGGAATGTGGGTCGCGGCGAGCAATCCGCCCTCCACGTCGTCGATCTCCTCGACGATCGATCTGACGCGATCCAGAAACAGACGGCCGGCTTCGGTGAGCGTCACACTGCGCGTCGTGCGTTGCAAAAGCCGCGCGTCGAGCCGTTCTTCGAGCGACGCCACGCTGCGCGTCGCAACCGCGCTCGACACTTTCATCTGATCGGCCGCGTTCGTGAAGCTACCGAGCTCCGCGACCTTTACAAACATTCTGAGTGACTGCAGATAGTCCATCGTTGCGCTTCTGTGGAATCGCCGTCCCGCAGGCACGACGAAAGTCAGAGTTCAACTGTGGACTGTACAAATCGCGCTCGCATCGATAAAGCAGCAGCCGCTGAATTGACTGTTCAGTACGCGCCGACAATTTCATGAAATCGAAAGGCAGCGAATGCGCTGCGTTGGCTTGAGCGGCAAGATCGCTGCCGTGTGTCATGCGAGCGCCTTTCGCATCTTGCGCATGCCTTGCATGGTGCTGTCGACGACATCCGGCCCGATCTTCGCGCGTAAGCGGCGCGTCAGCTGCGTGCTCGCGTCTGCGATGGATTTTTGCAGCGCCTTGCCTGCGCGGGTCGGGTAGACGCCCCACTCGCGTCCATCACTGATGCCCCGCCGACGCTCGACGAGTTGCTTGTCCGACAGACAGTCGATGAGCCGCGTGGCCGTCGGCCGAGCAATGCCGGCCGTGGCCGCAATGTCGCTGCCGCGACAGCCGGGCTTCGTCAGCACGATGCGCAGTACGTGGCCCTGCGCAGGAGTCAAGCCGAAGTCCGCGTAGACAGCCGCCCACTCCCGCTCGATGAGGCGTGCAAGCGCGGACGCGTTGTAATAGAGGCATCGGTTGAACATGGCGTGAGTGAGGGTCCAATTTGATTAGCAAGACAACTATATAAGGTGCGGCAGGCGATGTTGCTGGGGACGAGGTTTCGCGGACGTATCTTTTGCGGATTGTTTGCTGCGAAAGGCACGAAGACGCGTTTTCGGCTCAATGCGATCGTCTCGCGCGAATGCGCAAAATTTGCCGATCAGGTACGAGGATTGCTGCTGTCGCGTCAGCCAATTCACAACGGAAACGTTCGTCGACATGACAAAGCTACCGGTCTATGCCAGCCTGGCTTATTTGATGTGCGGCGCGCCCGCAGCCGTGGCGCAAACGCCTTCGCCCCTTGGCGAATGGCAATATTCGGCCGGCATTCCGCTCGAAAAGCTGTTTCAGCCGAACCGGCCAAACTGGGAAGCACGAATTGGCATCGGCGCGACCTTCGAGCCGCGTTATGACGGCTCCGATCGCTACCACACGCTCGTCGGCCCCAGCACGGACATCCGCTACAAAGACCTCGCCTTTCTGTCGACGGGTGAAGGGCTCGGCGTCAATGTGATCCAAGGTCCGAACTGGCGCGTGAGCATCGCCGCCGTCTACGATCTGGGCCGGCGCGCGCACGATGATCCCACGCGGCTCGATGGGCTCGGCAACATCAACCCCGCGCCGGAGGCCAAGCTGGCGGGCGAATACGTCGTGTCAAAGGAATTTCCGCTGGTGTTTCGTGGGGCCGTGACGCGCAGCTTCGGCGGATCGAACGGATGGGTGGCAGACCTTGGCGCCTACATGCCGTTGCCGGGCAGTTCGGAACACTTTTTCTGGTTCGCCGGACCGTCCGTGACGTTCGCCGATTCCAAATATATGAATAGCTGGTTTGGCGTGAACGCGACGCAGGCAGCCGCTTCCCGCTATTCGCCGTACGACGCGAGCGCCGGGTTAAAGTCGGCGGGCTTCGGCGTCACGATGATCTGGTTCGTCAACAAACACTGGTTTGTTACTGCGGACGGCGCACTCAAGCGCCTGCTTGGTAGCGCGGCCAACAGCCCTATCACGCAGTCCAAGACGAACGGCGTGTGCGACGTCTCGATCAACTATCAGTTTTGAAGTGCGACGCGTTGGGCGGGGTTGATTTAGCGACTTTTCGACATGTCCAGAGCCGCTTGATTACCTGGTGATCCTGAACGTTCACGCGAAATTGCTTTGCGTCTGCGGTGTTCCGGCGGTTCGTCGCGGGTTTTTCTGATTTTCTGGACGATCGAAACGGCGGTGCTGCTGCGCCGGGCCGCTTTTGGCTGCGCTCGGCCTCCGGAGCTTGCATCTCCGTAATGGCCTACCGAAGCCTTCGGATAGCGCTATTTATCGTAAATAGGGTTGCGCACGTTCCATCGTCCCCATTTGGGGTGTGCGATTTGCAACCGCCGCGCATGGCTGCTCGGCGCCGGAATTCATGTCCCCATTCGGGGTGGCGACGCGCCGCATCCCTTGCGCTTCGTGAAGTTTGCTGCCATAACGTGTTCAATGATCGTTAGCGCGGGCCAATTTGAGGGCGAAACACGCGCGAATGTCCCCAGTTGGGGTTGCCTCGGCCACGGATGGCGCGCTGAAATCTGATGTCCCCAGTTGGGGCGTGACAGTTGCACGGCGAGGGCGCATGCGGCACTTATTTACGGTAAATACATTAGACCAATTCGTGCGGAAAAACGGCTCCGTCTAATTTTGCTTCGTGTCTTCAGGGAGTTAGCTGACATCGTTCACGTGGACTCGAGTTTGAATCTTGGTATATCCGTGCTAGGCGCGCGGCTTTATCGGTTCGATTTTGGGATGGAAAACAACAACATGAGCGTTTCGTTGTCCCCGTTTAGGGTGTCTTGATGTTTGTAAACCGTTTGGTAAACAACGTTTACATCGTTTACAGCAACAGAAGCCTTATCCCGTAAGGGCGAGCGAGCACAAATGTCTCCGTTTGGGGTGGCTTCCGTCCCTGACTGGGGTGCCATTTCAGACTATACGTCCCCTTCTGGGGCGTTTCGCGCCCCCAAACGCGGTGGAATCGTCCCCTTCCGTGGTGACTGAGCGAAAGGGGACGTTGACCGCGTCGTTGTCGCGCGAAAAATGCGGAAGCTTCGAGATGCGCGGTATCAATGTCCCAGTCGGTGATTGCAAGCTGGGGTCATTTAGCGCACAATCCCGGCATGCCGAGATCCATGCCGACTGACGTCCGTACCGAAAGCGTCAAAAAGCACGTTGCCGCGATCCACACGAGCGGGGACCTTTCGCTGCTCGAGCGGAAGCTGTCCAATGTGCTGCTGCTGCATTCGTACGACAACCTGTTGAACACGAGAACGCACCGTCTTCCGGTGCGCACGCTCATGCTCGTGCTCGGCTGGACGGAAAGCGAAAACACGGAAAAGCTCCGCGAGGCGCTGCGGCAACTGGTCACCACGGCTGTCGAGTTCAACGTGATGGACGACGGACGCGAGCGATGGAGCGTCATGCCCATCCTGTCGTTTGCGGAGATTCGCGCCGGCGTCTGTTCGTATCGCTATGACGAGGCGCTCGCCGAAAAGCTCTATGACCCGTCCATTTATGCGACGGTCAATCTTGGCGTACAGCGCAAGTTCTCAAAATCGCACGCGCTGACGCTCTACGAAAATTGCCTGCGTTTTCAGAAGGTTGGATCAACAGGTTGGATCGAGCTGCCTGTACTTCGAAAGCTGTTAGGCGCCACCCAGGAGTACTACGACGATTTCCGTCGTCTGAACAGCAAGGTTATTCAGAAGGCCGTGAAGGAGATCAACGACGTCTCGGACATCAACGTCGACGTCGAATATCAGCGGCTGGGACGCTCAGTAACGGGCGTGAAATTTCTGATTCGCCAGGGCGCGCAGCAGTCGCTTCTGACGCCCGAAACAGAAGACGACTTTGCTCACGTGCGCGATAGCGAGATCTATCGGAAGCTTAGGGCGCACGGCATCGGCGATAAGCTGGCTCTGAGCTTTGTCATCGAGGATGAGGAGCGCGCGCGCCTTGTGGTTCAACTCGCCGAGGAAAAGGACCGCAAAGGCCAGATCAAGCGGTCGACAGCTGGTTTTATCCGCACGCTGATCGAGAACAAGGCAGATGTTTCTGAACCGGAATACGAAAAGGATAAGCGGGAAAAGGCTCAGAAACAGGCGGCAGCCGCGCGGTCGCGGACGCTGGACGCACGGCTTCAGGAATTGCGCATCGACTTCGATCGTCTCCAGTGCGCCGTGGCAGTCAAGGCGCTGACGCAGGACGACAAACGCACCTTCGCGCGTCAGTTCATCGAAGGTGACGGGACCAAATACGCTCGCGAATTCCGGCCAGACAGCCCAGGACTGTTCTCGGGCTCTGTTGGTCGCGTGAATTTCGCGTCCTGGCTGAGAAACCGCGTGCGACCCGAATTCGACGCGGCCAAGTTCGACGCGTGGCTTGCTGAGAATCACCAGGACGTTGCGTTGCAACGGAATTCATAAAAATCCCGTTTTTCCGTTGAATAAATGGCTTTCTGTCGAGCCATCTGATATAAGCTGACTGCATCGTCTCTTGCGGATCAGCCAATGAACATTACTATTCAAGATATCGTCGATCAGGCCGCTCGCGCGACTGACATCGTCTCCCAGGTTCGGGGCCGCATGCTGGCGCCGAATGCCCGCAAAAACCCGCCCGTTTTCAACGCCTCCCAACTAGCCGCGCTCTGCGAAGTCGACAAGAGCCAGATCACCTATCGCACCTCCAAAGGCGATTTGCCGCCCGGTACCGTCAACGCGACGGGCTCGCGGCGCGAGTTCTCGCTGCCCGAAGCACGTTCTTGGGTTCGCGCGTATCGCGGCAATGCGCTGCGCCCCGACAGCGCGCCGGCCATGACGGTTGCGATCGGTAACTTCAAGGGCGGCGTCAGCAAGACCACCACTGCGATGACGTTGGCCCAAGGTCTGAGTCTGCGAGGTCACCGCGTGCTCGTCATTGACACCGATCCGCAGGGTTCGCTCACAACGCTGTTCGGCATTCTTCCCGACACGGAAGTCGAAGAGGATTCGACGATCACCGCACTCGCAACGGGCGATCAATCGAGCATCGAGTACGCGATCCGCGAAACGTACTGGGATGGCATCGATCTCGTGCCGGCGTCGTCGTCACTCTTCAATGTCGAGTTCATCTTGCCGAGCCGCCAGATGAAGGAACCGGACTTCGAGTTCTGGAACGTGTTGAATTTGAGCTTGGAGCAGGCGCGCAGCAACTACGACGTGATCATCATCGATACGCCGCCGGCACTGAGCTACGGCACGGTCAATGCGTTCATGGCCGCCGACGGCCTGATCGTTCCAACGCCGCCGAACGCGCTCGACTTCGCGAGTTCGGCGCAGTTCTGGACGCTGTTCAGCGATCTCGCCTCGAATCTCACGGCTGAGACGAACACGGACAAGTCGTTCGAGTTTATTCACGTGCTGCTCTCGCGCGTCGATCCGGCTGATGCAGCGGCGGGAGTGGTGCGCGAGTGGATTTCGGCGACGTATGCGGAAAAGGTTCTCCCCGTCGAGATTCCGAAGACGGCGGTGACGGCTGCGAGCTCGGCGGAATTCGGCACCGTGTATGACATCTCGCGCTACGACGGCAATGCGAAGACGTATCGACGCGCCCGCGAAGCCTATGACCGCGTGACGGAGATCGTTGAGCAATCCATTGTGGCCTTCTGGGCGAAGTCGAAATAAAGGGAGGAGTAAATGTCGATCAAGGACAGGCTTGCGAAAAAGACTGGCGACCTGATGGTGCCGGCTCCGTCCCAGGAAGCGTCGGGCCGGGGTGCTTCGCCGCGGACGGCGCCCGGTCAGATGCTGGCGTTTCGTAGCGCGATGCGCGAGAGTTCGGACCGCGTCTCGCAGCTTGAGACGCAGCTCAAGGAATACGACGGATCGGTGCCTATTCGTGCGCTCGACCCGAAGACGATTCGCGCATCGAAGTGGGCGAACCGGCAGGATTTTGGCGATGAGAGTTTTGCGGAGCTGAAGGCGCTGATCGCGGAGGCGGGCGGCAATACGCAACCGATCAAGGTGCGGCCATCGGGGGACGGCGACGACTATGAAATTGTCTTCGGACACCGCCGGCATCGCGCATGTCTAGAACTGGGCCTGCCTGTGAACGCGATCGTGGACCGCGAAATCACGGAGCAAGGTCAGTTTGTCCAGATGGATCAGGAGAACCGGGCGCGCAAGAATCTGAGCCCGTGGGAGCAGGGCGTCTGGTACAAGCGCGCGCTCGACGATCAACTGTGGCCGTCGCAGAACGCAATGGCGAAGGCATGTGGATTGTCGCAGGGGAATATTTCCAGCGCGCTGCTGGTCGCAGAGCTTCCTGCGGAGATCGTCAGTGCGTTTCCGTCTCCGCACGACATCCAGTTTCAAGCGGCACGCAAGTTGTCCGTCGCGTTAAAGAAGACGCCTGAGGAGATCATGCAGCGGGCGGCGGAGCTTGCGGATGGTCCGTCGCGCACTGCGCCGGAGGTGCTTTCGGCTTTGCTCGGTGCGGCGCGTGCGCCGACTCCCGCCAGAAAGGAGGAGGAAGTCGGGATTCAACGCAAGGGCGATCTGCTTGTGATCCGGTTGCGTGCGAGCGGGGTGCCGCAGGATCGCGTGGAAGAGTTGCGTCAGTTGATTACCGGGTTTCTTGAGGATGTGCAGTCGTCCGGTGAATGATGGCTAAAGCGTCACCCGCCGGATCGGCGGCGCGCTTGTAAGATGGTTCGTGAAGTGCGGTGTTGTTTCGAGGCGTGGTGCTCTCCACGCCTTTCCCTCCTCGGTCTGAAAGACCCATCCCCTTGAGGTTCTGTCGATCGTCTCCGGATATCGCCGTCGGAGACGTAGAGTCGTTCGCCGGTAGAGCAAGCATTGGTGTCGCGGCGGGTTATTTACGGTAAATAGGTGCGGTGTACTGCCGTGACGCTTGCGTACTCGGTTCGACGCAGCCACATCGACGCTAGCTAACGTGGCCGCCTACCGGTTATTTACGGTAAATAGTCTCGGGCGACTTCGCTTGCGCCGAGGGCAGAACTGCAGGTCGGCCATGGGCTATTTACGGTAAATAACCCCCAGCGCATTCGATGCTCGGCACGACATCAACGACCGGTGGATGTACCTCTGACGAGACAGTTGCGGCTAGCGCTGCCATCTGCGGTGATCAAAGACAGAAGCGGGATAGTTTGGAGGAGCGTTGTCTGATCGAAGGCCCTTCGCCTTGTGGATCAAAAGCGGAGAGACGGGCGATGCGCCTCCCGACAGCCGCGCGTTTGGCTCGCCCAATCCCATGCATGCATTGCGACAGGTGCAGGCCCATTAGGCTGATGACTATGCTTTGCCGCGCGTCAGTGAGCTAACCGTCTATAGAACCGGAAGAGGCAAACGATCCCACGCACGATCACTAACTCGGATTTGCCGGTAAGGACCAGCGCCATAACGAATTCCTCAACCGGGCCTTACTGTAGGCCTCGTTCCGAAGCCCTTATGCGGTGAAGATGTGCACCGCCGACTGGTAGGCACCGAGCTTATTGGGCAGAAATATTTGCTCGCCGCTCGGATGACCTGAATTGATTAACGCGGCGGTACGAGAGTTGGCACACGCTTGAAGCGACAAAGCCGTAGTTCGCGCTCGATGAGCCGATATCGCATCCGTCGGATCGATGACGAGTTAATGCAAAGCGTCGCGTCGCGGCAAAGCACGGGTCGCATCTCGCATTGGCAGAACCTTGTGAAATCTGGCCTCCCCAAGCTCGCATTTAGCGCGGCGACCGTTCGCGGCAAACGGTCTGTTCGGGCTGCACCAACCCGTGTACGCGTGTACGAATCCTCAATGTCGCTCCGCCATCGATCGATACGGCACCAAGGCATCGCCGCCACGACGGACCTTGCGATCGGGTTTTCGACGGAGAGTCGCGGACATCGATCCGCCAGCCTCGCCACAGTGACTTAAACAACGGCAAGCGCGCGATAAATGGCGGTCGCTTGCCTAACACGCGGCCGTCACTTGCATAGAGATTGCCGCACTGACGACTGCGAGGCTCAGGTGCCGATGTTCGCAGAGCTACAACCAGCCAAAGCCAATCGCTAACGGCAGACAGTTTATTGAGGCGATGTTTTCCTATCGCGTGCAGCGGAGAACCCGAACAGAAGCTTGCGTCGCTCGCCTCGTAAAATATGTGTGGACGACCCCATCGAAATTGGACGGCCAAACTAGAGAATCGTTGGCTCATCACCGCGATGAGCGACCACACATAAAGCCGTAGCTCCCTGTGAAATGCACACGGGGCAAGACGATAAGAAATCCTATTGAATGCATCGGCAATATGACACCGGCGACGCCCAGCCCGCCGCCGCCTCCCACGAACGGCGAGCCACCATATCGCACCCGAGCGGTACGCCCAGAAACTGCCATCGTCATCTTGACCAAACCAAGCGGCACAGAAAAACTTTTGCCGACAACAACTTGCCGCCGAATCCGTGAAACAACCTTAAGAAAACCCTGCGCAGCAAGAAACCTTTATAATGCAATGAGTTAGCCAATCAAACCCCGAATGTTTCACGCGTTTTGCGCTCGAACGTGAGATATTTTGCGGTAAATCACCGGTTCGACGATTTTCTTCCTCGCACCGCTTAGACCGTAACGTTCGATACGTATATCGTTGTATTTAGAACGAATCGAAGCGTTGCCAACGGTCGAGAGCGCCCAAGAACGCCCCGGATCATCCGCGCAGTCGCCGTCGACACTGCAAAGGGCCGCACAATATCCATCAGGCGCAAAGCCGGGGCTGGAACGTCTCCTGCGCCCGCCATGCGACAGAAACCATCCCCACCCAGCCGATGAACAAAGAAGCCGAGCTCAAACGCGCCAAGCAACGCGCGACGCTGTTGCTGCTGGCCGCCACCGCCATCTTCGTCGCGACGGCGTTCATGCAACGAGGCATGTGGATCGACGGGATCAAGGCCATCGCCGAAGCGGCGATGGTCGGCGCGTTGGCCGACTGGTTTGCCGTCGTCGCGTTGTTCCGGCGCGTGCCCATTCCGGGCGTCGCGGCGCACACGGCGATCATTCCGCAGAACAAGGAGAAAATCGCCGACAACCTCGCCCTGTTTGTGCGCGAGAAGTTTCTGGACGAGTCTTCGATCATCGGCTTGATTCGCAAGCACGACCCCGCGCAAAGCATCACAAACTGGCTATGTGTCGATAGCAATACCGAGCGTCTCGGCGATTACGTCCTGAAGCTGACGGGCGGCATCCTCGAATTGCTCGACGACGCGCGCATCCAGACGTTCATCAAGAATGCGCTCGACGCGATGCTCGACAAAATCGATCTGTCGAAGGCAACGGGCGCGATTCTCGACACGCTGACGCGCGACGGCCGTCACCAGCAACTACTCGACGACGGCATCGATCATCTGATGGCGCTGCTGCGCGAACCGCCTGTGCGTGCGTTCATCGCGGAACAGATCGTCGACTGGTTGAAGCGCGAGTATCCGACCCTCGAAAAGATCATGCCGTCTGAATGGCTTGGGGAGAACGCGGCCAAGGTCGTCGCCGATACGGTGAACAATATGCTGCTGCGCGTGAGCGAAAATCCGACCCACAAGCTGCGGCACAAATTCGATGAGGCGGCTGCGCGACTGGTCGTTCGGCTAAAGTCCGATCCCGCGTTTCTGCAAAAAGGCGAGGAAATCAAGCGTTATATAAAAGACAGCGAGAATCTCGCGCTCTACGTGAAAGATATGTGGAGCGAACTGCGCGACTGGCTGCGGCGCGATCTCGCGCGCCACGATTCCGTGCTGCGTTCGAAAGTCGCCGCGATGGGCCAGTGGATCGGGCGCGAGCTGGCGCAAGACGAGTCGTTGCGCCGGTCGCTCAACGCACACATGGAAGAGGCGGCCCGGGCGATGGCGCCGGATTTTGCCAGCTACCTGACGCGCCACATCAGCGATACCGTGAAAAACTGGGATTCCCGCGAGATGTCGCAGCAGATCGAGCTGAACATCGGCAAGGATTTGCAGTACATCCGCATCAACGGAACGATAGTGGGCGGATGTATTGGCTTGCTGCTCTACGCGAGCTCGCAACTGTTTGCGTACGCGCGGCTGCACGCATGGTAGCGGACAGGCGCCGACGTCCGGTTACTGCTCCGCGCGCTTTTTCTGCTGCGCGCATTCCTGCGTGAAAACCATGCTCGCCTGATCGGGCGTCATGGCTGCGCCGCTGTACAGCCTGTCGATCATCGCCGTGACGGCCTGTTGATCCGACGCCTCCTTGTAGTACTTCTGGGCCTGCGCCAGCGCCTGCGCCCTGGTCTTTTTGTGAAGGCGCCAGGACGCGACCTGGCCCGCGATATCGCCGATCGCGAAGCACTGGTCGGCGACCGTTTGCGCATACGCCTGCATCGAAGGTTGCGCGAGGCAGACGGCGAGCGCCGCCGCGGCTACTGCTCGTTTCATTTCCGGTTCCTGTTATCAGATGGGCGATAGTATAAAGACGGTCGATGCCTCGACTGAGCGCATCGCGCATCGTCATTGACCCCAATCTACCGTCCGCTCATGCCCTTGAACCCTGCGTCGCCGCTCGCACGTCTGATCAACGGCCCTGTCCGTCCCGGCAAGATCGTCTGGATCGGCTTGCGGACGCGGCGAAAAGTCGCGATGTCGGTGGTCGAAGCGGCTCAGCTCGATTTCGACGCGGGCCTCGTCGGCGATCATTACGCGAGCCGCGGCGGCGCACGGCAGGTCACGCTGATTCAGGCCGAGAGTCTGCGCAGCATCGCAAGTCATCTGGGACGCGGAGAGGTCGACGCGTGCGACTTGCGGCGCAACATCGTCACGGAAGGCATCAATCTGATGGCGTTGAAAGACCGGCAATTCCGGATCGGCGAGGCCGTGCTGCAAACGACGGGCGAATGCCATCCATGTTCGCGCATGGAAGACGTGCTGGGTGCGGGCGGCTACAACGCGGTGCGCGGCTTCGGCGGGATCACGGCGCGTGTCGTGAAGGGCGGCGCAATCCGCATCGGAGATGGGATCGAAGCGCTGCCCGTGTCGGAGTAGCGGTTCCCGCGACCGGCATCAAACGCGGCGCGAACAACGGCAGTCAGGACAACCGCCGCAGCCGCGCCGACAGCATGTTCGGCAGCGCACCATCCAGCCGCGCGCCACCGCGACGCATTACTTCTTCGCGATGTCGAACAGACTCCGATATTGCCCGTAGCCTTCTTCTTCCAGCTTCGCGACGGGAATGAAGCGCAGCGATGCCGAATTGATGCAGTAGCGCAACCCGCCCGTTTCACGCGGACCATCGGGAAACACATGGCCGAGATGGCTATCGCCATGTTTCGAGCGCACTTCCGTGCGGATCATGCCGTGGCTCATATCGCGCAGCTCGACGACATGCGTGTCCTCGAGCGGCTTCGTGAAGCTCGGCCAGCCGCAGCCGCTATCGAATTTGTCCAGCGACGTGAAGAGCGGCTCGCCGGATACCACGTCGACATACAAGCCTGCTTCCTTGCTGTCCCAGAACTCGTTGTAAAACGGGCGTTCCGTCCCGCTTTCCTGCGTTACGCGACGCTGCTCGGGTGTCAGACGGGCCAATGCTTCCGGGGTTTTGTCATACGCGGGCATCTGTGAATCTCTCCTTGATGGGCGCGGGCACTGGGGCGCCAAGGCTGGCGCCGCCGCTGGCGGGCTTCATATATATGGGCGGTGTGGATACGCACAAGGATACGCAAATGTCCGGCGGGCTGCAGCCCGCATGCGATACGGCGAATGGGCGGAATGGGCGGAATGGGCGAATGGGCGAATGGGCGAATGGGCGAATGGGCGAATGGGCGGAATGGGCGGAATGGGCGCGCTTGCTGAATCATTCGCCGCGCTTGCGACGGGCACGCGAGCGCGACGACAATAAGCGCGCCCGATCCGGCGCCATGCGCGCCGCACGCCGAACCCTTGCCCCGCCCGACACGGGCACCGACGATGAAGAAACCCCTATCCGCCAGGCCGAAAGCGAAGCCTGCCGCCGACAAGCCGGCAGCTAAAAAGTCCACGGCCGAAAAGTCCACGGCCAAAACGTCCCCAGCGAGAAAGCAGGCAGGCGCGAGGCAATCCGTCGCTGAAAAAAGCGCGGCGGCCGCGAGGCCACGTGCGGCGGCGAAAAAAGCCGCGCGCCCGAAGAAGCCGCAACCGCTCGACGCGATCGTCGGCGCGGATGGCCTCGCGCGTCCGCCGTGGGCGGCCGTCGATCCGCTGCTCAAGCATTATTACGACACCGAATGGGGCATGCCCGTGCGCGATGAGCGCGGCCTCTTCGAGCGGCTCAGTCTCGAGGCGTTCCAGTCGGGGCTGTCGTGGGCGACGATCTTGCGCAAGCGCGATGCGTTTCGCGAGGCGTTCGCGAGCTTCGATCCCGATGCCGTCGCCGCATTCAACGACAAGGACATCGAGCGTCTGATGGCCGACGAGCGCATCATCCGCAACCGCGCCAAGATTCTCGCGACCATCAACAATGCGGCGGCCACGATCCGGCTGCGCGAAGAGGGCGGCTTGGCCGCGCTGATCTGGTCGTTCCAGCCGCACGCAACGCCCGCGCCTCGCACGATCTCGGAGATTCCGACGACCTCGGCCGAATCGCTTGCGCTGAGCAAGGCGCTGCGCAAGCGCGGCTTCGTGTTCGTCGGTCCGACGACGATGCATGCGCTGATGGAAGCGACCGGTATCGTGGACACGCATCTCGTCGACAGCCATCGCCGCGGAAGCTCGGGCGTCTGGCCGCGCGGATGACGTCTTCGTCATCCACAAGCGCGGTGCAACGCGACGTCGCGCAGCACCGCGCGATGTATCGCAGCCCTCAACCGCCCGTCAACCGCCGCGACGCGCGGCCATGAACGCCTCGACATAGCGAAGCGCCTGCTCGCATTGATCGGGCGCGAGCATGTGAATCGAATTGGGCAATGGATCGAAGCCGAGTTCCGTCGAAACCCATCGGATCGCCTTGGCGCGCGCTTCGAACGCGTTGACGCCGTCGCGCCGCACCTTGCCCGCGACGAGCGGTTCGAGCGCATCGTGCAGACGGCTTTTTGCGTCGCGCAGCGCGGCATCCGCCAGCCGGCCGAGCGGGACGTGCCGCGTGCTGCGCGCGTGAATGCCGATCCACGCCTGGCACGGCACGCAGACCCAGACCGGGCCGTGATCGTCGCGATACGGATAGCTTTCGTCGCCCGCGCGCGCGAACACGGCCTTCGCGCCGCAGTAGTCGCACAGCGGCTGCGGCAGCGCCTTGACGGGTTTGCCTACGCGCATCGCGGCGCCTCGGCGGGTTTCAGATGGTTCATACGACGGCTCGACGGTGGCTGAACGCAGCGACGAAATACGATGAGCTTACCCAAAGATACCCGTTGCCGTTTCGCTGGCCGTTGGCGCGACGCGCGTGTTCGTGACCCGCGTATCGCGCGGACGGGGGTGAACTAACGGTTCTCGTCGGCGAAAAGATCGCTGAACAGATCCGGCGCGGTATCGCGCTCGCGTTCCTGGGCAGGCAGCGTGCCGTCGCGCACCTGCGCGAGCACGGCAGGCGGCAGCCACGCTTCTTCCATCGCGCCGATGCCGCTTTCGATCATCTGCTGCAGAAAGAACGATTGCCGGCGTCCCGTGACTTCCGCCAGCAGCCGCAGCCTTCGTTCGATCGCCGGGTCCACCCGCACTGCCACCACCTTCAGCTTGTTCTCGGCGGTCCTCTTCAACGTATGCTCCTGTCGATAATTCGTCGCGCCGGAAACGGGCGCGCGGAGCTTCTACCATGGACGCCGCCCCGATGGCAACGCCTTTCGACAGCGGCGCCGGGCGCAACGCAGGTGCATGCCGCTAGCAAAAGCGCTGTGTCAGTTCGTAGAACAGCAGAAACATGCACCCGGTATCGCTTCTGAAGCCGTTGTCGACAGTCCCCGTTTCGGCGATGCCGATCCAGCCCGGCAGCAGGCGCGCACCATTCTGGATGGCCTCGCCTTCCAGCATGTAGATGAATTCCGGCCCCGTGTGCAGGTGCATCGGAAACACCGTGCCCGGCGCGAAGCGCACGAGCTGCATGGCGCGTCCGTTGGCCTTGCCGAGATGCTTGATCTCGACGCCGCGCGAACATGCCGATGGCATCCACGGCAGCGCATGCGCGTCGATCGATGAAAAGCGCGGTGAAGGGTGTTGCCCGTTCATATCGTTCTCCTCGCGCCGCGGCGCTCGCCATTCACGCTTACGCCTCGTCAGGAAACCATCGCGGTTTCGCCTGCGCGTGCAGCCGTTCGCATGGGAGACGGGCGTTTTATAGCGTTTACTGAAACTGTGAGTTAGTCGATCGGGGGTTTATCCGAGTAGACGTCAGTCCTACACTGTTTTCAACGCGACGAACGAACTGTTCGACGCATCCGAAAACGAAATCCTGGAGGTAATGATCATGAAATCGCTCATCAAGGCTGTCGCAGTTGCTGCTGTCCTCGCTGTTCCGATGCTGTCATTCGCGCAATCCAGTCAGCCCGTAACCCGTGCCCAGGTTCGCGCTGAACTGGTGCAACTGGAAAAGGCAGGTTACGTCCCTTCGAACAGCAGCGATACGCAATACCCGGCCAACATTCAGGCAGCGGAAGCCAAGGTCGAAAGTGCGAACGGCGCCGCGAATAGCGCAGTCGGCGGTGTCGCTGATGGTTCGTCGCAAGCAGGTCAACGCGCTTCGTTTGCGCCCAGCTCGTACTCGGTTCCCGTGTTCGAGCATCACTGATCGATGCGCGCCGGCGAGACGGCCGGCGTGGCAATCGGCTTCTACGTGCTGTAACGGGGTTTAACCCGCTTCAATCAGCCGCGAGTCGCGCCGTCATTCGACGGGACGCATGTCGCGGTTTTGTTTTTTGGGGCGCGGCGTCGTGCGTGGGCGTGACGACGATCCGCGCCCTCATGTGCGATCCTGCGATTTCCGACGGGCATTTCCGGCCAGGCGTTGACGGG
The DNA here is from genome assembly GCA_001319865.1 of Burkholderia sp. E7m39. GTDB lineage: Bacteria > Pseudomonadota > Gammaproteobacteria > Burkholderiales > Burkholderiaceae > Paraburkholderia > Paraburkholderia bengalensis. Next base: position 24,594 of record BBSL01000226.1, read on the forward strand.
TCGTGCGCGCCGGGTCGTGCGCGCGTGCGGGCGCGAAAGTTCGGTGTACATATTTCCTTTCCGACGCGCGTGCGAGCGTTGATTGCGAGCGCGTACTCATCGAAGTCCAACTCGACGACGGCAAGCACGTCATGTCGCATACCATCGTGATCGCGTCGGGCGCCGCGCAAGGCCACCGACATCACACGCTCACTGCGCAATCCAGCCTTGCGCGATGGGCCAGGCGAGCACCTTGCGATACACGGCGATCAGCGCGCGCGTCAGCGCCTCGCCAGCCCGTGACCATAGCGGCATCACGATGACGAACGCCGCACAGCCGATGATGACGGCGCCCGCCATATCGAGCGGAAAATGCACCCCGACGAAGACGCGCGCCCACGCGACAGCCAAGCCGGTCACCAGCATCAGCGCGCCGCGCCGCCACATCCGCGCGCACAGCAAGGTCAACGCAACGCTCGCGAAGACCGTGGCGTGGTCGCTGGGAAACGACGAATCCGGCGCGTGTGCAACGAACGTATGACCCAGACCGATCATGAACGGCCTTGGATGCATGTAGACCAGACCGATAAGCTGATTGAATCCGAGTGCGAGCATCGCGACACAACACGCGCGCACGGCAGTCTCGCGCTGCCGTTTTCCGCCCGACAGCCACAGCGCGGCGAGCATCAGCGGCACGAGATAGATCAGATAGTCGGCGATCGCAATTGCGGCGTCGATTTGCCAGCGCGGCATCGACGAGCTCGCGTTGATCGCGAGAAAGAGCGACTGGTTGAACGTGTTCATGAGCGATGGTGAGGAGGACTCGGCTTCTGCAGAAGAAGGTCCGGGGATCGTACCGGCCGAACCTTATGACGCGCTTATGCCGCCACGCGCCGTGCCCGCTCGCGGCGATCGGAGTACGCTTTCGTTGAACTTGCAAAAGGCGGTACGTGTGCCGTCTTTTAGCAATATGCCGAAATCGAAGGGCGGTGTTTCATGGATGCAGTCTCCGACGTGCTGCGCGTCGTGCGCCTTGCTGGCGCGGTTTATCTACACGCTGAACTGACGGCGCCGTGGTGTCTCGTCGGTCATGCCGATGAGACGCTGTGCACGTCGTATCTGCCACGCGCCGACCGCGTTGTCTCCTATCATCTCGTCACGGAAGGCGCCTGCTGGGCGCGCTTGCCCGATCGCGCCGATCCCCCTTTCAGCGTCAGCGCGGGCGAGTTGCTCGTCGTGCCGCAAGGCGAGGCGCACATCATGGGAAGCGCGCCCGACCTCGCGCCCGTGGCCGCCGGCCCGCTGCTCGCCGAGCAGGTCGCGGCGGGGCCCGGCGAAGTGCTGAGTCTGTCGCACGGCGGAGGCGGAACGCCGACACGCATCCTGTGCGGCTTTCTCGCCTGCGACGACGCACCCAACAATCCCGTGCTCGCTGCGCTGCCACGCATCTTCAAGGTCGACGTGCGAAACGATCCTCACTCGACATGGCTGGAAGCGTCGCTGCGCTTTGCCGCCGCCGAGGCCGCGCAACGGCGCGCGGGCAGCGCAATCGTGCTGTCGCGCCTGTCGGAGCTGCTGTTCGTCTGGGCCGTGCGCCGCTGCATCGACGAACTGCCCGCCGATCGCAAGAACTGGCTGGCGGGCGTGAAGGACCGCTTCGTCGGTCGCGCGCTGTCCATGCTGCACGCAAAGCCCGCCTACAACTGGACCGTCGACGAACTCGCGCGAAACGTGGGCCTGTCGCGTTCGGCGTTCGCTCATCGGTTTAGCGACCTGCTAGGACAGCCGCCGATGCAATACCTCGCGCGCTGGCGGCTGATCGTCGCGGCGCAGGAACTCTCGCACAGCAGCAAGGCGATTGCAGCGATTGCCGAACAAGTGGGCTATGAATCCGAGTCGGCTTTCCATCGCGCGTTCCGGCGCGAGTTCGGCCACCCGCCCGCTGCGTGGCGCAAGCGTCATAGCCATGTGAACGGTGTCGAGATGCTTGCCGAAAGCCAGTGACACACGGCCGCGTGCTTCAGGCGGCGCGCCGAGGCGTGCCACACGAGGGGATCGAAGGCCCGCGAGCCGCGCAGCGATTTCAACGCCGATAGCGCGGTGCTGAGTTCGCGAACGTGTCTGCCGTGATCGTTCTCCAGCTGGCGTACGGCTGCGAAGCACGCGTCCCAGCCGACGTGCGGCTGAACATGCAGCAATACGAACAACAGCACGGGCGGCAGGAGCGCGAGGCCGTCGCGTATCAGCGGATCGCTTTGCAGTTGCGCGAGCAACTGCGCGTGCGGATCGTCGCTGATGCAATCTCGGTGCGGGCCGGGCAGACGCATGACAAGGCCTCCTGAATCGAAAGGGTCGCGGGTTCTGTCGGCCGGTGAAGGCGCATGCGCGCCCGTCACGCCGATGGAAAAGGCTGGACACCCTGACTTCACAAGACCTGGCTGCGCGACGTCGTTGAACGTGGTTGCTGCAACAGTTGCTTCATGGTGCTCGATGCCGTCTCTGGATCCACTATGAGGCAGCGCGCGTCGATCACCCTTGCTCTCGCGTCGCGGCTCTTTGTCCGATCGTCTTTTTTTGCGCCGCGCATCGTGCGGACTTTGCCGCGCGTCCTGCGCAATGTGCCGCGCGTGCTGTGTGATGGCGATAACGTCGATTGACGCGAGCGAGCAGGGCGTCAACACTGTGTTTTTTCCCTTGCGCGTTGCGAGGGAGTTCGACTTGCGTTGGGAGCGCGTACTTCATGAACAATCTCGATGGAACCATCGTCGCTATTACGGGTGCCTTCGGCAATCTCGGTCTCGTGACGGCGCAAGTGCTCGCGCAACGCGGCGCGAAGGTCGCATTGATCGGCAGGGGAAAGACGCCCTCGGACCTGCCCGCGGCGCTCGCGAACGCCTGCGTCGTGAACGGCATCGATCTCGCAGAACGGGACGCCGCGCAGCGTGCAATCGAAACGATCGTCAGTCAGCTCGGCGGCCTGAATGCACTCGTCAACATCGCGGGCGGGTTCAGCTGGGAGACGGTCGCCGACGGCAGCGCGGACACGTGGGAACGCATGTTCGACGTGAACGTGAACACGGCGCTGAATGCAACGAGAGCGGCGCTTCGGCATGTGACTGCGAACGTCGGCGGCCGCATCGTCAATATCGGCGCAATGGCGGGACTGAAAGCGGGCATGGGGATGGGCGCCTACGCGGCGTCGAAGGCCGGCGTGATGCGTTTGACGGAAGCACTTGCCGAAGAACTCAAGGACAAGGGGACGACCGTCAACGCGATCCTGCCGAGCATCATCGATACGCCGCAGAATCGCGCCGACATGCACGACGCCGATTTCACGCGCTGGGTGACGCCCGAGCAGTTGGGCGGCGTGATCGCGTTCCTGCTGTCCAAGGAGGCGCAGTGCATCACGGGCGCGTTGATCCCGGTGGCGGGCCGGGTGTGAAGCCAGCAAGGCGGGCCTGCAACATTACAGTCGCCTGTCAAATGTATTTCATAATCATTTTCTAAAGTAGCGCCTCACCAAGGCGCGCCGCGGACCAACGATCCAGGGCGTGGGCCAGCTTCCGGCCAACGAACCACCCACCAATGGATCAAAAGAACATGGCGCAGCCACTCGACTATTCCCGCCGCAAGGCGCTCAAGATCATCGCCGGTGCGCCGATGCTGCCGCTCGGCGGCGCGGCCACGGCGTCGCTGCTCGCCGCTTGCGGCGGCAGCAGCCATGACGCGAACGACGCGCCCAGCGCGGCGACGCCCGCGCCGGCGGCCGCTTTCGTGGCAGCGACCTTCGGCGGCATGGCCGCGCCCACGCTGGCCAACCCGGCCGCGATGGCGACGACCACGGTCGCATCGACGATGACCGCGCAGTTCAGCGACGGCAGCCGCCGCACATACAAGCTCGCGTATCAGCCGTTCTTCGTCACGGGCGACACAGTGCCGAACACAACGGGCGGCACGATCGTCGCGGGCGGCTACTTCGACATCAACAATCAACCGATCATCGACGCCTCCCTGCCCGGCAAGGAGCGTCAGTTCTATTCGGACTGTCCGGACGGCACGTCGCTGATCCGGCTCGACAAGCCGACCGTGAAAGGCGTGAAGGGCAACCCGGTATTCGCCGTCGTGCAATTCGAATACACGACGCGCGACCAGACGCAGACGGCGGCCGGCGACATGTACGGCAAGCTGCCGTCGCCGATCGCCGTGCTCACGCTCGACCAGGACCCGGCGACGGGCAAGCTCACGCTGGTCAGCTATTCGAATGTCGATACATCGGGCGCGCATGGGCTGTGGATCACGTGCGGCGCGAGCCTGTCGCCGTGGAATACGCATCTGTCGAGCGAAGAGTACGAGCCCGATGCCGCGACGATCGCCACCAACACGCAGTTCCAGGCGTATAGCCAGAATCTGTACGGCAGTGCAACGGCAGCGCGGCCATATCACTACGGACATTTGCCCGAAGTCACCGTGCATCCCGACGGCACGGGCACGGTCAGGAAGCACTACTGCCTGGGCCGCATCTCGCACGAGCTGATTCAGGTGATGCCGGACAAGCGCACCGTGCTGATGGGCGACGACGCCACCAACGGCGGCCTGTTCATGTTCGTCGCCGACAAGGAGGCGGATCTGTCGGCGGGCACGCTGTATGTCGCGAAGTGGGCGCAAACATCGTCGGCGGGCGCAGGCTCGGCGACGCTCACGTGGCTGAACCTCGGCCACGCGACCAGCGACGAAATCGAAGCGCTCGCCAACACGCTGTCGATCACCGACATCATGAGCATCGTCACCGACGAAGCTCATCCGCCCACGGGCCCCGGCTACACGCAGATTCACTGCGGCGGCAAGTTCAACTGGATCAGCATCCATCCGGGCATGGAGAAAGCCGCCGCCTTTCTGGAGACGCATCGCTACGCCGCGCTCAAGGGCGCGAGCATGGGCTTCACGAAGCTCGAAGGCACGACCGTCAACGCGAAGGACAAGATCCTGTACTCGGCGATGTCGCAAATCACGGCGTCGATGGTGCGCGGCAACGCGCATTCGACGGACATCGCGCTCGACAAGGGCATTTCGTCGGGTGCCGTCTACGCGCTCAATCTGAAGGGCGGGCAGCGCGACCTGGACGGCGCGGCGATCAACAGCGAATGGGTGCCCGTCGACATGAGCGCGCCCGCCGCGCTCGTCGGCGAAGACCTCGCGACGGCCGACAGCCTCGGCAACACGGCAAACGCAGAGAAGATCGCGAACCCGGACAACCTCAAGTTCTCCGAAAAGCTGCGCACGCTGTTCATCGGCGAAGACAGCGGCATGCACGTCAACAACTTCCTGTGGGCCTATAACGTCGACACGAAAACGCTGTCACGCATCCTGTCGTGCCCCGCGGGGGCGGAATCGACGGGCCTGCATGCCGTCGACGAGATCAACGGCTGGACCTACATCATGAGCAATTTCCAGCATGCGGGCGATTGGAGCAGTCTGCACGCGAAGGTGCAGACCACGCTCGATCCGCTCGTGCGCGCGAACTACAAGGATCGCTTCGGCGCGGCCGTCGGCTATCTGACGGCGGACCCGACTTCGATCAGGCTCGCCTGACGGCCACGCTTGCGGCGATCAACAGGCCTCATCGCGGGGAAATTGATGATGCTGCCGGCTGGACGGAAGGCACAGTTTGCAAGCGATTCATCGACCCCTCTTCGGAGGGGTTTTTTTATCGCTGCAAGCCTGCTTGCAACGCCGGTACTCCTTGCGCCATTCCGCGATCTTTGCAGCCACGCTCGCGAGAATGCCAAGTGCGCCGACCGTTTCAACCAGAGCGGAAATCATGCGGGTACCTCCTGTTTCCTGATGCCGGGCGGGTGCGGCGGCAGAGGGTGGAGTCGAGCGTAAGGCCGCTGTGTGCCGCTCGCAATCTGGAAGTTCCGGAATCAGACTTCGCCGCCGCCGAAGCGTCGCGCGAGAGTGCGCCGCCCCATCGGAAGGACGATCCACGTTTCATGATTTGAACCGAATGCGGCACGCGCCACGCGCTACACCGTATGCATTCGACCCGCCAGCCGGGCGCGCCCGGGCGCAATCGTTAAACCGAGCCGCGCCTCGGAATTTGACATTGCCCACTTAACATTTGCTTTCAGATGCCGTTAAAGCGTACTTCTTGTGCCTCTTTCCGCAGATAACGGATTGCTTCATTCATCAAAATCCGGCAGCGGTCGAGGGCAACATTCTGAGGGGCTCTTATGTTACAGGGCAGCTATAACAGTCTTCTCGTGCTGTTCTCGCTCCTTGTCGCCGTGCTGGCCGCGTATACGTCGCTGGAAATGGCGGGCCGCATCGTCACGGCGCAAGGGCGCGCGGCACGCCTGTGGCTGGCGGGCGGCGCATTTGCGATGGGGCTTGGCGTGTGGTCGATGCATTTCATCGGCATGCTCGCATTCAGCCTGCCAATCCGGCTTGGCTATGATCCCGTCATCACGCTGCTGTCGCTGTCGATTGCCGTCGCGTCGTCGGCATTCGCACTGTGGCTCGTCTGTCAGAACGACCTGCCCGCGCGCCGGCTGACGGGCGGCGCCGTGCTGATGGGGCTCGGCGTCGCGGGCATGCACTACACGGGCATGGCCGCGATGCAGATGGAGCCGGGCATCGTCTACGATATGCCGCGCTTCGTGCTGTCGATCGCGATCGCCATGGCCGCTTCCGGCGTCGCGTTGAAGACGGCGTTCAGCCTGCGGCACAACTCGCGCCGCACGCGCCCGCTGCGCGCGGGCGGGGC
>BBSL01000227.1 GCA_001319865.1 Burkholderia sp. E7m39
GGGCATGTGGGCTGCCAGTTTTCCGGACGGCAGCCTGTGCATCGCGGCGACGGATGGCGTGAACAGCGCGTGGGTGGCCGTCGTCATCATCGTCGTGACGCTCGCGGTGACGGCCGTCGCGTTGACGATCTCGGTATTCGAAGACCTGCGCCTCGAAACGGAAAACGCGACGCTCACGCGCTCGCTCGCGCAGGCCAACCAGGAACTCGGCTATCTGGCGCTGCACGACGCGCTGACCAAGCTGCCGAATCGCGTGCTGCTGGAAGCACGGCTTGCGCAGGCGCTGGCGTCGGTGGAGTCCGAAGGCGGGCGCTTCGCCGTGATGTTCATGGATCTCGACGGCTTCAAGGTGGTCAACGATGCGTACGGCCATCACGTCGGCGACCGCCTGCTGGTGCAGGTCGCGCAGCGGCTCGCGTCGGTCGTGCGCGCGCAGGACACGCTCGCGCGCGTGGGCGGCGACGAATTCGTGCTGCTCGTGCCCGGCGGGGACGTCGCGGGCGTGACGGCCGCCGCGGACCGCGTGCTCTCGGCGATCAGCGCGTCGTTCGACGTGGAAGGCCACGATCTGCGCATTTCGACGAGCATCGGCATCGCCATGTGTCCCACCGACGGCGCGACCGTGCACGACGCGCTCACGCACGCCGACGCCGCGATGTATCACGCGAAATCGCTGGGCCGCAATGCGTTCTGCTTCTTCGACACGTCGATGAACGAGAACCTCCAGGGCCAACTGCAGTTGACACAAGACCTGCGCGCCGCGATCGAGCGCAGGCAGCTCGTCTTGCACTATCAGCCGCAATTCGCCGCGCCCGACGGACCTATCACGGGCGTCGAGGCGCTGGTGCGCTGGGCGCATCCGACGCGCGGCCTGATCGGCCCCGACGAGTTCATCCCGCTCGCCGAAAAGACAGGGCTGATCGTGCCGATCGGCGAATGGGTGCTCGACGAAGCGTGCCGCCAGATCCGCGAGTGGCTCGACACGGATGCGCGCGAATGGAGCATCGCCGTCAATCTGTCGCCCGTGCAGTTCAGCCATCCGCAGCTGACGGCGCTCGTGCGCGAGACGCTCGCGCGGCATCGGGTCGCCCCGCGTTATCTGACGATCGAAGTGACGGAGTCGGCGGCGATGCGCAACGTCGACGAGAGCCTGCGCATCCTGCAGAGCCTGCATGAGATGGGCGTGCGCATCTCGATCGACGATTTCGGCACGGGCTATTCGAGTCTCATGTACCTGAAGCGTCTGCCCGCAAGCGAACTGAAGATCGATCGCGGCTTCGTAAGGGAGCTCGCGCACGACGCGGAAGATGCCGCGATCGTCTCGTCCGTGGTCGCGCTTGGGCACACGCTCGGCATCGATATCGTCGCGGAAGGCGTCGAGACCGCGACGCAAAAGGAGTTCCTGACGCGTCTGGGCTGCAATTCGCTGCAGGGCTTCCTGCTCGGGCGGCCGGTTCCGGCGTCCGATCTGGACATGAGCGCAAGGCCGTATCCGCAGGCGAGTCTGTCGTGACGCGCAGCCGGATCTTTCGTCTGAATGTTCGCTCGGCCACATTAGGGCGCGTGCGTGTCGGCGATACTGTATTTGCGCACGGGGGAAGTTTGCGCTCAACGACAAGTCCAGAGAGGCGAAGCGTTGAACCGTCTGCAAAGCGTGAGCGTCGAAAGGCGCGATCCTTTGCCGACGGTCCAGCCTTCTGGCGCCGCCAGGCGACCTGCGCCTTCACAAAAACAGTCTGAACGCCGGCCTTGGCCGGCGTTTTCTTTTGGCGCGCCGCGTCCGGCAGTCTTTGCGCCTGCAGCTTTCGCGCGTGCGGTTATTTCATCGCCGGTAGTATCTGGGTTTGGCTTGCGCCACCACCTTCCGTCGATGCCACACCCTATGCGCGCTGTAATCACCAAATGGCTGTTCATCGTTTATCTGCTGGGTAGCGGGACGATCTGGTCCACGCTGATGCTGCTGCTGTATCCGTTCATCAGCCGCTCGGCCCGCTACCGGCTGGCCGCGCTGTGGTGCAGGGCGCTCGTCGCGGTGATGCGCAGCGCGTTCGGCATCCGCTGCTCGATAGAAGGCCTCGAGCATTTGCCGCACGAGCCGTCGATCATTCTGTGCCGCCACGAATCGACGTGGGAAACGCTTGCGTTTCTCGCGCTTTTCCCGCGTCGGATCAGCTTCGTGTTCAAGCAGGATCTGCTGCGGATTCCGTTTTTCGGCTGGGTGCTGAAGGGGCTCGACATGGTCAGCCTGGACCGCGGCTCGCCCCGTCAGGCTCACGTCGCCGTGACGCGCGAAGCGGCCGAGCGCCTCGCGAAGGGCGACATGGTGGTGATCTTTCCGGAAGGCACGCGCGTGCCGCACGGCGCGCCCGTCAAGCTCACCTCGGGCGGCGTGCGCCTCGCCTGCGCGACGGGCGCGTTGATCGTTCCCGTCGTGCACAACGCAGGCAGCGTCTGGCCGGCGAAAGGCTGGCCTACGGGAGCGGGGCACATTCGCGTGGTGGTGGGGCCGACGCTGTCGCCTGCAGAGCGCTCGCCGCAGGAACTCAGCCATCAGGTGCACGACTGGATGCAGGCGGAGCTGCAAAAGCTTTAGCGCCTGCGGGCGGCCAGTTCAGTCACGCCGCGCGATTTCGTTACGTGTCGCGCGCGCCGCGTGCCGATCGGGCATCGAACGACGCAAAGCAGGCGCATCGAACGTCTCGCCGATGCAGCAGACGCCGCGTATTCAGGCCGCGACGGCCGCGTGCGCGAGTTCCTGCTCGGTGCGCATCAGGCCTTCGATCATCCGCGCTTCGGCCTTCGCGATATCTTCCAGCGATGCGACTGCGAGCTGACGGTCGAGCGCGTCGAGTGCAATGGTCAGCCACGCGTAGTTGTCGCCTTCGACCGTCCACTTGCCGCTCGCTTTCTCAGCGGCGTCGATGTCCGTCATCGCGATCTGCGCTTCGGCGATATCGTCGGCGGCTTCGGGCAGATGACCGATACGGCTCAGTTCTTCCGCGATCAGCAGCTGACGGCCGAGCGTCGTGAACAGCTCGCGCGAGCCTTGACCGCGGCAGAACGCGTCGAGGCTCGCATACGCCTGCAGCAGCATGGCCCGCGTGATCGGCTCGTGCGCCGCGCGGCTGAAGGTCAGCGCGCGCAGCAGCGGCGACATGGCGGGACGGGTCGGTTTGCGGTTTCGCGATTTGTGCGACATGGTGGTGCACCTCTTCTCTTCGTATCCGGCGATAGCCAGGCGGCCCTCGTTCGCGCGGAAAAAAGCGCCGCCGATGTTCTGGCGGCAGGATGTGGCGTGGAACCCGGCTACGACGCGGTAGCGTCGACCCGGATCGACAGGGATCGATAACGAACCTGCGAGCGAATCATGAGCCGGGACAATTAAGAAAGAATTAAATCGCGTGTCCGGTTGGGACACGGGCGTGCAAATTGGCGGTTTCTTACTGGTATTGGGCGTGCATGGCCTGATGCTGCGCGGCCTGTTCTTCCGCATGCTTTTTCGCGAGATGGCGCCCGACGATGCAGCCGCCCACCGCGCCGACCACGGCGTGATGGCCCGCATAGTGCCCGGCGACGCCGCCGACCACGGCGCCCTTCAGACAGCCCGCCGCGTGTGCTGTCCCGCTGAGAACCAGAATGAGCGCCGCTGCGCCGAGCGTGGTCTTCCCGATAGCTGTCATGCTGATGATCCGTTTGAGTTATTCGAACCGATGTTGCGCCGGTGCATTCGATTTCAATAGCGTTCGCCATGAATTGCGCCCGACGATGCCAGCGCAGTGTACGCGGCGTCCCTGATGAAAGCTGCAACACGTATGCGAGTTTCGTAACAAGCAGTTAGACGACACGGCGACACGGCGACACGGCGACACGGCGACACGGCGACACGGCGACACGGCGACACGGCGACACGGCGACACGACCCTGGACGCGCTAGCGGCGGCGAGCCGTCAAGGCGAAGGCGTCGGGCGCAGCCGATGCGTCGTTTTCGGCGCCGCGGCAGCCGCCGATGCCGCTTCCGACACGCCCGCCGCGCCCGAGGGCACATCGGCGGGACGTGTCGACGGACCCGCCGCGCCCGGATACATCGCCATCAGCGTGCGCAGCACGCCGTTGGTCCAGCCAAAGCCGTCCTGCAACGGATACTCGCCGCCGCCCGCCGCCGTTGTGCCCGCCTTCGCGTCGACATGGTATTTCTCGACCAGTTTGCCCGTGTGCTGGTAGTACGCGACATTGGTCGTGATCCAGCGTGTCGCGATCTGCTGCGCGAGATCGGCCTGGCCGTAGCGGCGCAAGCCCGTCACGGCGAGATACTGCAGCGGCGCCCAGCCGTTGGGCTCGTCCCATTGCTGTCCCGTCTGCGTCGTCGTCGTCGCGAGCCCGCCGGGACGCAGCAGATGCGCGCGCACCGTCGCAGCCACGGCGGCCGCCTGGGGCTTTGTCGCGACGCCGGCGTAGAGCGGATAGACGGTCGCCGCGCTGAGGCGGTGCGTGAGCCGGTGCGCGACGAAGTCGTAATCGCCGAACGCGTTCAGTTGCGCGTCCCACAACACGCGGCGGATCGCATCGGCGCGCGTGGCGGCGCGCTGTTCGAGGTTCTCCGCGTGCGACGCGTCGCCCTTCACGCGATACGCTCGCGCCAGCGTTCGCTCGAGCTCGACGAGCAGGCAGTTCAGATCGACGGGAATCAGCGACGTCACTTCGATCGTCGCGAGCGTCTTGCCGTCCGCGAACCAGCGCGAGCTGAAGTCCCAGCCCGTTTCGCCGCCGGCGCGCAGATTGCGCCACAGGTCTTGCGGGTTGCGCTGCGGCGTCGCTTGCGCGGTGGCGACGTCTTCCCGATACGATTCGTCGCGCGGCATGTCGCGCGCGTCCCAGTAGCGGTTGAGCACCGTGCCGTCGGGCAGCCGCACGAGATGCCCGTAAGCGCTGCCTGCCGCGATTTTGTCGTGACCGTCCATCCAGTAGTCGTATTCTTTGCGCAGCGCGGGCAGATAGCGCAGATAGACCTGATCGCCGCCGCGCTCGGCTTCGAGCTGCACCATCTGCGCGAAGAACGGCGGCTGCGAGCGGCTCAGATAGTACGTGCGGTTGCCGTTGGGTATATGGCCGTAGCGGTCGATCAGCGTCGCGAAATTGTCGAGTTCGTTTTCGAGCAACGCTTCGCGTCCGCTTTGCCGCAGACCGAGCATGATGAAATACGAGTCCCAGTAGTAGATTTCGTCGAAGCGGTCGCCGGGCACGATATACGGATACGGCAGCGGCAGCAGCGACGACCACACGCTCGCGCTGGCGTCGGGATCACGCCGCAGGACGGACCAGAGCGTGTCGATGTGCGCCGTCACGCTCTGGTTCGGGTCGGACACGTAGTGCTTCGTTTCGCGCGCGGGCAGCGTGAAGCGCTGATCGACGAAAGCGCCCAGGTCGAACTGCGCGTCGTCCTTCTGCCTGGCATAATCGGCGACGATCTGCTGCGGCGGCGCGTTCGGCACCATGTCGGCGAAGGTCTTGCTGTCGGGGTACAGATGCGCCAGTTCGACGTCGCGATACAGCGCACCGTACAGCTCGGACGGCGGCACAGGCACCACGGGCGAGGCGTTCGGACTGGCGCCGCTCGATAATGCCGCGGAACTCGCGGCCACGCCCGATGCTGCATCGCCTGGCACGGCGGCGGGCATGCTCTGCGCGAAGGCGGAGTGCGCGCCGGCCGCGAGCAGCGCGGCGGCACAAAGGGCGGTCGAGATAATGCGGCGTGCATGGGCTGGCGGCATCGGCATCGCGCTCCTGAAATGCGGGCTTTCGAACATAGGGAGTCACGCCAGCAAGGCTTGTTCCCCTATGAACAGACATTGCGTGTGGCGGGCGGTCTATGGCCACGCGTCTTGACGGAAACCATCGGGATGACTCTGCAACAACAGGGCAAGTTGAGGAACCTGCTGCGCGCGCCGGAAGCGCGCCGCTTCGCCCGCACGCTGACCGGCTGCGTGCTCAGCTACGGCGCGGCGCGGCTCGCGGCGCTGCCCGAAGGCTACTGGGCGTTGATCACGACGCTGATCGTCGTGACCCAACCCAGTCTCACGCAGGCGCTCACGATTGCGCGCGATCAGATCATCGGCGCGTGCATCGGCGCGATCGTGGGGGGAATCGGCATTGTCGTCGTCGATCACGGCGTCGATCCGCTGACGGTGTTTGCGATCGCGCTGCTGCCGCTCGCGGCGATGGCCGCCGCGCGCCCCGGCTTGCGGCTCGCGTGCGTGACGCTCGTGATCGTGGTGCTCGTGCCGGGCGATAGCGGCTCGGCATTCGTGCGGCCGCTGCATCGCGTGGCGGAAATCCTGATCGGCACGGCGGCTGCGTTCGCCGCGACGGTGATGTGGCCGAACCGCGCGCTGAAGGGCGCGCACCGCAATGCGCGCGACTGTCTGGAAGCGCTGTCTCAACTGATGCAGCTCAAGCTCGCGGCGGCGCCGGACGAGGCCACGATGGCGCGCCTCGAAACGCGTAGCCTCGACGCGCAGAAGGCGCTCGCCGATGCGCTCGAGGAAGCCGAGCGCGAGCATGTATTCGTGCCGATCCTGCGCGGCAGCGCCGATGCTGTCGACAAGGTGCCGCCGTTTCTCAGCCGGCTGCATCGCGACGTGCTCGTGGTCTGCCAGGCGTTCGCGCACGAGCATCGGGACGACGCGCGCCCTGCTGTCGACCGGGCGTGGCTGGCCTTGCCGCGCGTGCTTTCGCTGCTCGCCGACGCCGTCGGTGCGGCGCAGCTGAACAAGGACAAACTGAAGGAAGCGCGCGCGATGCTCGATCCGCTGCTCAGGCGGATCAATGCGCGCGTGGATGGCGAGCCGGCGCTGCCCACGCCGGGCATCGATCTGGTGCTGGCGCTGATCGCGAAGGATGCGGACGGGCTCATACAGGTGCTGATGCCGCCGGGAAAGGGCGCGGCGACGTGAAGTCCCGACGGCCCGACGGCCCGACGAAAACTAACGCCCAGGCTATCCAGCGACTATGCTTTTTATGAGCCTCGCATCGTTCATCCGGGCGCAAAGGGCCGACGATCCGGCTTCATGCGCCCGCCCGCGTAGGGTTGCCAATCAGGGGCGAGACTCTCCGTGACCGGCTTGCACGCATGCTACGCGTCCAACCGCGTGCGCCGATCGATTGTTGTCGCAACGATCGAAAAGGAGTCGAACAATGAAAGCCCTTGCGTTGGTTCTTGCGCTCGCGGGTGTTGCCGCGTTGACGGCGCCCGTCGCCTCGTACGCGAAGATCGATCAGAACGCCAATTACTACCGGTCGGAAGATCGCGTGCGCTATACGTCCGGCGATCCGAAGGAGGAGATGCGTCAGGCGGCTTGCCAGCAGCGCGGCAGTTGCGATAGCGACAACAGCCCGGCGCCCGCCCGGCAGTAGCGCGGCTGTCGTCACGTTCGGGCTTGCGGCGTGCGGCGGCGGGCCGCAAGCACTCACGCGCATCCGCGCCGACATGAACCGCGCACAAGAACCGCGCACATCGCAAGCCCTCGTCCGAAAGACACTTTCAACCATCAGGAGCGAATCGCGCGGCGTGTAGCGGCGATAATCGCGGGACGATACGCAAGTCAACCGTCCTGCGTGCAGCACGTCGATCCGCGCAAGGTCGTGGCGAAAAGACAGGCACTGAAAGACTGAGCGTTTACAATCCGGGCTCGCGTTTTTTTGCTGCCGAGCTTTGCTGGCAAATTTTGCCGTGAAGGTTGCTGTGAACCTTGCCGTGAAGCGCAGCGTCCTGATTCAACCCTCGATCCTTTCGTTCAAGCCCATGTCGACACCCAATCGTGCCAACGCTCGCCGTTCGCTGACACTCCTCGAAACCCTCGGTCTGGTCGGTATCGCCGCCGCGCTGTGCAGCGCACTGCTGCGTCACTTTTTCTGAGCGCAGCCGCCATCGCGCGGCGCGCAACGGACGGTGACGTCGGCATCCGTTCGTCCATTTTCCATTTCGCATGTACAAGAAAGCCACTGCTGTCGAAATCCAGTTCTCGTCCGATCGACTCAATGACGGCGCAGGTGATCCGTTCTGGATCGACCTGAATCACGCCGAAGCCGTCGCGCTGCATCAGGCGCTGCAACGTTACCTCGATGCGCCCGCCGCCGGGCGTCCCGCGCCGCTCGTCGTGACGCTCGATCACGACAAGAGCGCGCCTGCGACGGGATGGCACGATGCTGCGCAAGGCAAGTCGCCCGCATCCGCCGACGACCTCAAGCAATGGGTCTGCGTGATCTGCGGCTGGATCTACGACGAAGCCGCCGGCCTGCCGGAAGAAGGCATCGCGCCCGGCACGCGCTGGGCCGACGTGCCGCAAGACTGGCGCTGCCCGTTGTGCGACGTCGGCAAGGACGAGTTCGCGCTCGTCGAATTCTGATCGCGACGCGCCCGGACAATGAGCGTGCCGTGAAGCAGGTATACTTCGGCGCCTTGAACGTTTGCAACACATCGCACATCCAGGCGCTACCTCGCAATGAAAAGCATCACCGCTGTACCGGGCATCGTGTGTCTCATCTGGTTCTGCACGAGCGCCTTCTCACAGTCCCAGGCCGACGTGCCCGACGACTACGCGTATCTCACGCGTCTTCACGTGCGTCCATCCGTCATCAACTGCATCGCCGAGTTCGACCGATGGATTCGCACTACCTCACGCTATGACATGTTCCTTGCGCCGGACCGCCGCGTGCTGAAGGCGAATATCGACGAGGGCAGCGGCATGTTCGCGGGCAGCAACGGTGCGCAGCCCGTCGAACAGACGGTGACCATGCGCGCCTTCGCGCGCCTGCGTAACAAGCAGTCGTGGATTCCTGTGGTCGCGAAATGCGGGATCTGGCGCGAGCATGTGGTCGGCGTGTCGCTGCAGCAATACGAAAGCAGTCACGCTTCCGTCGTGCGCTGAGCGGGCGCGCCGTTCAGTCGCCGTGATTGTTCAGATTGAACCCGGTGGGCGCGCCGAGCGAGAACCTGTGCGCGAGCGAGCGGACATCGTACTCGCGCAACGCGGACAGATACGACGGACCGTGGATGATGGCAGGCGAGGGCATTATCGACGGCCGATGCGCGTCATGACGGACGGGCTCGACGAGCGGCGAATCGACAGAGGAAGGCGGGCTCGCGAGCGCGACGATAGCCGGGCCGGTTGCGTGGGCCGGATACACGCCCGCTGCGCCGAGCGCGGCCATCCAGGCGGTGAGCAGAACGACATACGATTTCATCGGCGACGGACTGGCAGGTGTGTCCCGGCAGCGGTGCCAGCATGCATTAGCCGATGCTGCGCAACCGCCGCGATGAATCGATATTAGTCACGCGCTGAGCGCTTTTCAACCGGCAGCGCCAGCTCGTCCGGCGGCGCGCGCCGGCTCAGTTCGTCGACCATCAGGCGCGCGGCGGGCGACAGCGCCGAGCCGCGACGCGTCACGATGCCGTACGGTTCGGTGCGCGAGCGCACGTCGATCGCGAGCGTTTTTGCCAGACCGTGATGGGACAGCAGCGCCGCCATGTCGCGCGGCATCAGCGAGACGAGCGTCGGGTCGTGCTGCAGCATCAGCACGGTGGTCATCGTCGATGCCGTTTCGATGGGATGCGGCGGCACGGAAAGCCCGGCTTCCTTGAACTCGCGCTCGAACAGCCCGCGCAGCGGCATGATGCTCGGATAGACGACCCAGCGGCTCGACGCGAGATCGGCGAGTTCGACCTCGCGCGCCTTCGCCAGCCGATGCATTGGGCTCGCGACGATCGCGACGGGCTCGTCGCTCAGTTCGACGTAGTCGTAGTGATCGGGCTGTCGCGCGACGGTCGTGCGGCAGACGGCGAGATCGAGCCGCCCCTGATCGAGCAGCGCGAGCAGCCGCGCGCTGGTGTCTTCGACGACTTCGACCGTCAACGCGGGCTGGCGCGCGCGCAGCCGCGTCAGCGCATCGACCAGCACGCCCGACACCGCGCCCGAGATCGCGCCGACCGCCAGCCGTCCGCCCGAGCCTTGCAGGATGCCTTCCATCTCTTCGCGCAGATGCGCGACGTCCATGTGAATCAGACGCGCGTAGCGGATCACGCAGCGCCCGAGCTCGTTGGGCTGCAGGCCTTGCGGCGAGCGCGCGAACAGCGTCGCGCCGAAGGTCGCTTCGATTTCGCGCAGCGCCTTGGTCGCGCCGGGCTGCGTGAGCGCCATTTCGTCGGCGGCGCGATGCAGCGAACCGTGCTCGTCGAGCGCAATCAGCAGACGCAGTTGCTTGAGCCGCAGACGGGCAACAATCGAATCGACATTCGGCAGCATAGACACGGAGATTGATAGTTCGATGGCCCGAGCGCGGGCTATGCCCTGAGCCTTTCCATCAGGAAGTCCACGAAACAACGCACACGCGACGACAGATGCCGCGCATGCGGATAAAGCAGCACGAACGGACGCGAGCGGCCGCCATACGGCGCGAGCACTTCTTGCAGCGTGCCGTCCTTCAGATCGCGCTCGACGACGAAGCGATACGTCTGGAACAGACCCGCGCCATGCCGCGCGAGCGTCGCGCCCGCCAGCACGTCGCCCGACGTGCCGTATCCGCCGCGCGTCGCCATTTCGATATCCTCGCCGTCGAGCCGGAACAGCCACGGTATGTTGCGCCCCGTGCTCGGCAGCGCGAACTGGATGCATTCGTGGCGGATCAGGTCGTCGGGCGTGTCCAGCGTGCCCGCCGATTTCAAGTACGCAGGCGACGCCACGACGACCAGTTCGGCGTCTTCGAGCGTGCGCGCGATGAGGCCGGAGTCGTCGGGCGCGCGGCCGCGAATGGCGAGGTCGAAGCCTTCGTCGGCGAAATCGATGTTGCGGTTGCTCAGATGCGTTTCCACCGTCACGTCCGGATAGCGCGCGCGAAACTCGGCGAGCAGCGGCAGCACGCGATAGTGGCTGTACGGCGTCGGCATGCTGATGCGCAGCACGCCCGACGGCGTGCTCTGCTGTCCCGTCGCTTCGCGCTCGGCGTCGGCGAGCTGGTTCAGCGCCGCACGGCATTGTTCGAAGTAGCGGCGCCCTGCATCGGTGAGCCGGATCTGCCGCGTCGTGCGAATGAAGAGCCTGACGCCGAGGCGCGCTTCGAGGCGGGCCACCGAGCGGCTCACGGCCGCGGGCGTCACGCTGGCGGCCGTCGCCGCGACCGTGAAGCTTTCCAGCTCGGCCGCAAGGCAGAACAGTTCGATGCTGCCAAGGAGTAGGTCTTCGAATTGACGCTGCATGGCGTTTCCATGTTTGGCGACGGCCTGACCGGATATCCGTCGGCCCATGCCCGCACGGCACGCGGCGCGCGGCCAGGCAAGGCAAAGCGCGCGCGCCGCGAGTGGCGCGCCGCGCGTGCAGAGCATAACAGGTCTGTCGTTGGTTCCCGTTGTGGCGGGCGGCTGCGTCAACGGCGCGGGAACGTGTGGATCATGCCTCGTCAATCCAGTTGATACTTTTCCCGCACAAGATGACCGATGCCGATGTTGTCGAGAATGTCCATGGGACACAGGATCGTCACGCGCACCGTGCCGGGCAAACGGCTGATTTCGATGGAGCCGGCAATCGTCGCGCGATTGAGCACTTCTTCGTAGGCGAGGCCCGTGACGGCGGCGGCGCGGCGCAGGCCGTTTTCGGTGGCGATGTTCAGATTTTCGCCGCTGCCGATGAACGTCACCGGCCCATTGCGTTCGATCTGATGCTGGCCCCAGCGCGCGCCCAGGTCGGCCACTTTCTGCCGCTGTTCGGCGTTCATCGGTCGGGCCATCGGTGGCAGATCGTCGAGATTCTGCAACAGGATCGGGCCTTCGAGCGTCAGGTTCTTGATCACCTCGACGCTCAGTTCGGTTTCGCCCGAGACGTCGGTAGCGTGCCCGGCGATCTCGCCGTTGCCCTGCTGCGCGTGCATGTCGCCGAGGTAGACTCCCGCGCCTGGCACCTTCACCGGACAAATCAGGATGCAGCCTTCGCGCACGGAGTTCGTGTCCATGTGCCCGTCGGTTTTTGCCGCGTGCAATTCCTCCTTCGTCATGCTGAAGCGGTGCGGCGCGCCCACCAGGTACTGGCCGAAGTCGGCGCAGTTGTGCGAGTCGGGCAGATCGCGAGCGGGCGTCGTGCCGATGTTGCCGAGGAACGGCCGCATGTGGGCCGCGAGGCCGGGCATGTCGGCGCGCGCCATCGAAAGAATGGAATGCTGCGCGGCCAGCTCGGGCAGCGCGGACATGGCCGGCGCGTTGCCCGCGAGCCGGTTGCCGACGTCCTGATTCACCGTGAGGCTGACGCCGTTTTCCTGATCGAGCACAATGATGTAGCCGTGGCGGAACTGGAACGCGCTCACTTCGGCGCCGCAATGGTCGCAGCGGATCGCCTCGGGGCCGATGCCTTCGACGTGGCTGGCGGGATGCTCGGTGCCGCACGACGCACAGAACTTGGCCACGAACGGATCACCGTGATATCGCCCTTCGACGAACTGCATCACGCCCGATGATGTCGCATGCGATGTGACGCGCAAGCGTTTGATTTTCAGCGCGACGGCATCGCCGACTTGCGCGCCTTCGATCGCGACGGGCTGCGTGACCTCGTGGCCGCCTTGGAACGCGGGCGTGATCATCGGCCCCCAGCAGCCGGGCGGCGTGCCTGCGATCAGCGTGCCGCCGTCGGCGAGCGGTCCGAGCATCGTCTGGCTCGGGCCGATGATGCCGCTGGTATAGGATTCGACGCGTAGCTGCTTGGCGGGCGGCTGGGCGGTTTGGGCGTCGAGGTGGGCGATCATCATTGTCATCTCCATGTTCGCGATATGTATCGCATGCGATTAAAGCGTGCGAGTCGGAATCATACGTGGAGTTGCCGATGTGTCAATCCTGTACGATAAAATCGTGTGCGATATATTTCGCGAGACGCGCGTGCATCCCTACGCCGTGCCCGCGCCGTGCCGTGCCCAGTCTTTCCTGTGCGGAATCGGTGGTTGAAACTGACGCCGAGCCGGGAACAATCCGCATGAAGTTCAGGACGCGTTGCCTTGCGGACAACGCGTCGTGAACCTTCTTGCTGTTGGTCGCCTTGCCCGTTTGCCTGTACGCTTGGCCGGATCGGCTCCAAATCCGCACGCCGCTGCGGAGCAGGCGCCGTCCCGTTCCCCACGCCCGCGTGCCACGGCGCGCGGCAAAGAAGAGAAGACAGGAGTTTCCATGCTTTTACATCTATCGACTTGGGCCGAAATCGAGCAATACCTGAAGCGCAGCCGCGCCATCGTGGTGCCGATCGGATCGAACGAACAGCACGGCCCGACGGGGCTGCTCGGCACTGACTGGCTGTGTCCCGAGATCATCGCGCGCGAAGCGGAGAAAGCCGCCGATATTCTCGTCGCGCCCACGTTCAACATCGGCATGGCGCAGCATCATCTGGGCTTTCCGGGCACGATCTCGCTGCGGCCTTCCACGTTCATCGCCGCGATCGGCGACTGGATTCGCTCGCTGGCCACGCACGGTTTCGAGAAGATCCTGTTTCTGAATGGACACGGCGGCAACATCGCCTCGATCGAAGCGGCGTTCTCCGAGGTCTACGTCGAGTCGAGCTTCGCGAAGCGCCGCGCCGGTTTCGCGATGAAACTGTGCAACTGGTGGGATCTGGAAGGCGTCGGCGAACTCGCGCGCACGCAGTTCCCGGAGGGCCACGGCTCGCACGCCACGCCCTCCGAAATCGCGATCACGCAATGGGCGTTTCCCGACTCGATCAAATCCGCCGACTATGCACCGAAGATCGCGCCGTCCGGCCCGATTCGCGAAGCGCTGGATTTTCGCGCGCGCTTTCCGGACGGCCGAATGGGCTCCGACCCGGGCCTGGCATCGCCGGAAAAGGGCGGCGAACTCGTGCGGCTGGCGGCATCGAGCCTCGTGCGCGAACTGAACGCGTTCGCGAATGAACCGCTGCCGGCCTGACGCGCGCTCCGGCATCCGCGCATTCCGGCATGCCGATAGCGACGGTCGATCTGTTCCCCGCGCTCAAGAGTGTATTGACCGCTCAACGGTTGACCCATCGTTCGCTGCAAATGATGATCTGATTTGCAGATAGCACTGCGAGCGCGCACGCGCGCAAGGCGCGCGCGCTCGCCAACCGTTTCGATGAGGACCTGACATGAGCACCCGTTCCGAAAGCACGTCGCTGTTGAGCCTGCTGGGCATCAGCAAGCCTATCATCCAGGCGCCGATGGCGGGCGTCAGCACGCCTGCGCTGGCCGCGGCCGTTTCGAACGCGGGCGGCCTCGGTTCGCTCGGCGTGGGCGCGATGAACGCCGAGGCGGCGCGCAAGACGATCCGCGACACGCGCGCGTTGACGAGCGCGCCGTTCAACATCAACGTGTTCTGCCACGAGCCCGCGACGGCCAACGCCCAGGTCGAGAAGGAATGGCTGAGCTGGCTCGCGCCGCAGTTCGCACAGTACGGCGCGAGCGCGCCTGAAAAACTCAGCGAAATCTATACGAGCTTCGTCGAGGACAAGGCGATGCTCGACGTGTTTCTCGAAGAAAAGCCGGCTGTCGTCAGCTTCCATTTCGGCTTGCCGCCGCAGCCGATGATCGATGCGCTGCAAACGGCGGGCATCAGGCTGCTCGCCTCGGCGACCAGTCTGGACGAAGCGCGGCGGCTGGTGGATGCGGGCGTCGATGCCCTCGTTGCGCAAGGCGTCGAAGCGGGCGGTCATCGCGGCGTGTTCGACCCGCAGGCGTTCGACGAAAACATCGGCACCTTCGCGCTCACGCGTCTGTTCGTCGAGAAGTTCGATTTGCCCGTGATCGCGGCGGGCGGCATCATGGACGGCGCGGGCATCGCGGCGGCACTCGCGCTCGGCGCGCAGGCGGCGCAGCTCGGCACGGCGTTCGTGCCGTGCCCGGAGACGTCGATCGACGACGGCTATCGTCGCGCGATTCTCGGCGATGCCGCGCTGCATACCACGATGACGTCGGCGATTTCGGGCCGCGAGGCGCGCGCGATGGTGAACCGCTTCACCGAGCTGGGCCGCGCCGGCGATCGCCCCGCGACGCCCGACTATCCCATCGCCTACGACGCCGGCAAGGCGCTGCACGCAGCAGCGAAAGCAAAGGGCGAATTCGGCTTCGGTGCGCAGTGGGCGGGCCAGGCTGCGGCGCTGGCGCGCGCGCTGCCGGCGGCGGAACTGGTCGCGCGGCTCGACGCGGAGCTGGCGGAAACCGTCAAGCGCCTGCAGCGCTTCGCATCCTGACGCGTCGAGGACCATGCAAGAACTCATCGCTGATACGGCGTCGACGGGCGGCGCGCGCCCGCCAGAGGCCACGCTGCTGTCGATCAACATCGGCGTCTGCAAGCCGCTCGACGTCGGCCTTGCCTCCGAAGGCCTGAGCGTCGAATCGGCGATACGCAAGCGCTCCGTGAGCCGCGCGAGCGAAGGCGCGATCGTCGAGGTGAAGAAGCTCGGTCTGGCGGGCGACGAGCACGCGGACCTGAGCGTGCATGGCGGACTCGACAAGGCCGTCTATCTGTATCCGTTCGAGCACTACGCGTGGTGGCGGCAGCGGCGCATCGAAGCCGATGTGCCCGACGCCGGCACGCCGCTCGAAATGGGCGCGTTGGGCGAGAATCTGACCACGCAAGGCTTGCTCGAAACGGATCTGTGGATCGGCGACACGCTCGTCATCGATCAGGTGCGGCTAAGGGTGGAAGCGCCGCGCAACCCCTGCTACAAGCTCAACGCCGTGATGGGCTACCGGAAGGCGGTGAAGCACATGTATCTGAGCGGCTTTGCGGGTGTGTATCTGAGCGTGCTGCAGACGGGCTTTATTCAGGCCGGGGCGCGTATCGAAGTCGTGCCCGGGAGCAGGGAAGAGTCGGTGAGCGCCATTCTTGGCTGGCGGCGCGGCAAGGCGCATCGCGAGTTGTGAATCACGGACCGCGAATCACAGCCCGCGAATCACAGCCCGCGAAAGCGAGCCGTCACGGCCACACCGCTTAGCCTTTGCCCTGCTGCGCTCGCTGGCGGCGGAATTCGTCTACAGGCAATCCGCCCCAGCCCCAGTTCTCCTTCTCCACTTCCTGGATGACGACGAAGGTCGCTTCCAGCGGCTTGTTCAGCACGTTCAACAGCAGCTCGCTCGCTCCCTTGATGAGCTGGGCCTTTTCTTCAGGCGTCACTGCGCTGGCGCCGGGTGCGGTTCCCTCGCGGGTCACCTGAATCGTCACGATGGGCATCTGAAACTCCGTAGTGGTGTCGTGTGGGCGTTGGTGTGAAAAAGGCGCCGTTGCCGGCGCCCTGACGTTGCGTGATGACTTAGTGGCCCGCGATCTGGCCGCCGTCGACGTGCAGGATTTCGCCCGTCACGAACGCCGCCGAATCCAGGTAGAGCACGGCGTCGACGATGTCCTTCATCTCGCCCATATGGCCGACAGGATGCAGCGCGCCGAGCGCGTCGTGCGTTTCCGGTGCGTGCATCGGCGACTTGATGATGCCGGGCGACACGGCGTTCGCGCGAATGCCCGTCTTCGCGTATTCGATGGCGAGCGACTTCGTTGCCGCGTTCAGGCCGCCCTTGGTCAGCGACGCCAGCACCGACGGCACGCCCGAAATCGCCGCTCTTGTTCTTTTCCATCTCTGCGATGGCGAGTTGCGTGATGTGGAAGAAGCCGTTCACATTCACGTTCAGCACGGCCGCATAGTCTTCCTCCGTGTACTGGGTGAACGGCTTGGCGATGAAGATGCCCGCGTTGTTGACCAGCGTGTCGACGCGGCCAAAGCGCGCCACCGCCTCGGAGACGGCGCGCTGAGCGACGGCGCGCTCGCCGATATCGCCTGCGATGGCGACGACGTTGGGATCATCGGACGGCTTGATCGAACGCGCGACGGCGACGACGCGGTAGCCGCGCTCACGGAAACCCTTGACGATCTCTGCGCCAATGCCTTGCGATGCGCCGGTGACGATAACGACTTTTTGCGAGTTGCTCATGGTTGACCTCGAAACGGTTGTTCGGCGTTGCTGTCGGGATGACTGTGCCGTTGGTCGTAAATCTAGGCTTCTTCGGCCGGGTTGCGTACACCCGCAGGGGACAAACAGTTGTGAGCGCCGGGAACAAATATGGCCGCCGATTTGTTCTCCGCTGTTTGCGTCGACGCTTGCTCGTTACGCAAAAGCGATGCGCCGCCAGCGAACGCCGCCCATCCATTCGCGGCGCGAAGTTCCGCGATGCGCGCGGCAAGCGATCGCCCGGACGACTCACGCGACACGCGCCGCGAAACCCGCATCGCACAACGGGCCCGACGCGCACGTTCGGCGCGGCAAAGCGTCAATGCCCACGCAAAAAGCCGCACCGGACCAACCGGATGCGGCTTCATGGACGGGCGAAAAGGGCGAAAGGGCGAAAACGGTAGCCGTCGCGCGCTATTCGTTGGGCGGGAAATACGGCAACACGTCCCGATGAAGCTCATCGAGTATCTGCCGATAGTCGCGCGGCGTCACACGAGGGTTCAGCGCGACATGCGATACGCCAAGATCGCGCGCCTGATCGAGAAAGCCCCGCAGCGCGCGGCTGCCGATCGCCAGTCCGCCGCCGATGCGCCTGAACGGATAGTCACGCTCCGGATGCAGGAACAGGAATCCGCCGAACGCGAGCGGCTTGGGCTCGTCCTCGCCGTTCGTCTGACGATTCGCCTGCCGCCATTCGTCGACGAACGATGACAGCCGCCCGGGTTCGGGCACGAAGCCGAGATAGCCGTCCATCTGCGACGCGATCCAGTCGAGCGACTGCTGCGAGCGTCCGACGGCAATCGTCGGCACGCGGCCGAACAGCGGCTTCGGCAGCATCGTGAGCGAGCCGTCCGCGCGTCCGAAGCGCGGCGAATCGAAGTGCGGAAAGTTCTCTTCGCTCGCCTTGCGATACACCTCGTACGCATCGCGGAAGCGCTCGCCGCGGCTGTCGAAGTCGATGCCGAACGCGGGATATTCGGCCGGCCGGTCGCCCGACGACATGCCGATCACGACGCGTCCGTTTGTCAGCCGGTCCAGCGAGTTGACCTGCTTGGCGAGGATCAGCGGCTCGCGCATGGGCAACACGATGCCCGTCGTGCCGAGCGTGATGTGCTTCGTTGCCGTGGCGAGGCGCCCGATATAGATCAAGGGCTCGAAGATCTGGCCGGAATCGCCGTACTGCGGGTCGTAGAACGGAATGTCGCGGGCCCATAACGCGGCGACGCCTGCCTGCTCTGCGCGCCGCGCCATCTGCAGATGGTTGGCCATGCTCGGATGAGGCGACGCCGCATGGGTTTCGAGCGGCAGGATCAGGCCGACGGTGAGCGCTTCGCGCCGGAACACGCGGTCGTAGCCGCGATGATCCTGCCATTCGAATGGCGCGTGCGCCGCTTGCGCGGCAGAGTCGATAAAGGGAATTTGCATGTCCATGACGTGTCCTCCAGTTGACGCCAGACTAAGCATTTGCGTCGACGGGAAAAACACAGCGCGGCTAACAACACTTGATACACAGCGTCAATAGCGGCTGATGAACAACAAAGCGACGTGAAAGAACCCGTCTCACTGACGATGATGATACGCATCACCAATCATCATTTTACTTGAACCATCGACGCTCCTATCGTTGGAAAAAACAGCAAGCGCGCATCGGGCAGCCCCCGACAGCCGCCTACTTCCAAACGAGACATGGAGACATCGTGGTCCAAACGACTGCACATCACAACGTCCGGTTGTCGCCGGCGTTCGCACAGCTCGTCGCCCGGCGGCGCAGCCTCGTCGTACGGCTGACGCTCGGCACGTTGCTGCCTTATTACGCTTTCGTGCTGGTGGCCGGCTTCACGCCGAAGCTGCTGGCGCTGAAGCTCTTTCCCGGCAGCGTCATGACGATAGGCTGGCCGTTGGGCGTGCTGCTGATCGTCGGCACGTGGATCTTGACGGGCATTTATATCCGCCGCGCAAACGGAGAGTTCGACGCGCTGACGGCACGCATCTTGACGGGAGACGCGCAATGAAACGTCCCGTCGAATTTATCGGCTGCCTCTTTGCCGCAGGCGTCGCACAGCAGGCGACGGCGGCCGAAGTCATCGAAAAAGCACAGAAGCAGCCGCTCAATCTCACGGCCATCGCCATGTTCGTCGTGTTCGTCGTCGCGACGCTCGGCATCACCTACTGGTCCGCGTCGAAGACGAAGTCGATGAAGGACTTCTACAACGCAGGCGGCGGCATCACCGGCTTCCAGAACGGCCTCGCGCTCGCGGGCGACTACATGTCCGCGGCGGCGCTGCTCGGGCTAACCAGCATGATCTTCTTCAACGGCTACGACGGCATGCTGTACGCGGTGAGCTTCTTCGTCGCGTGGCCGCTGCTCATGTTCCTGTTCGCCGAGCGCATCCGGAACCTGGGCCAGGTCACGATCGCCGACATCGCGTCGTTCCGGCTCGACCAGCAGCGCATCCGCACGCTGATGGCGTTCGGCTCGCTGACGGTCGTGTGCTTCTATCTCGTCGTGCAGATGGTGGGAGCGGGGCAGCTGATCCAGCTACTGTTCGGGCTGCAATACAACTACGCAGTCGTCGTGGTGGGCGTGCTGATGGCCGTGTACGTGACCTTCGGCGGCATGGTCGCGACGACGTGGGTGCAGATCATCAAGGCCGTGCTGATGCTGTTCGGCGCGAGCCTGCTGGCGATCCTCGCGCTGCGCCAGTTCGGCTATTCGATCGACGCGATGTTCGCGCAGGCCATTGCGACGCACAAGAGCGGCGCGGGCATCATGCTGCCGAGCAAGCTCGTCGCCGATCCGTTTGCGATGCTCTCGCTGTCGGTGGGGCTGGTGTTCGGCACGTCGGGCCTGCCGCATATCCTGATGCGCTTTTTCACGGTGCCCGATGCGAAAGCGGCGCGCAAATCGGTGTTCGTCGTGACGGGCTTCATCGGCTACTTCTTTCTGGTCGTGATAGTGCTCGGCACGGCCGCGATCGTGATCGTGGGCCGCAATCCGGCGTTCTACGAGGGCGGTGTGGCCGGCGGCAAGCTGATCGGCGGCGGCAACATGCCCGTCATGCATCTGGCGAAGGCGATGGGCGGCGACCTCGTGCTCGGCTTCCTGTCCGCCGTCGCGTTCGCCACGATTCTCGCCGTGGTCGCGGGGCTCACGATGGCGGGCACCTCCGCGATCTCACATGATCTCTACGCGATGGTGCTCAAGCGCAACCAGGCCGATCACGCGAA
The DNA here is from genome assembly GCA_001319865.1 of Burkholderia sp. E7m39. GTDB lineage: Bacteria > Pseudomonadota > Gammaproteobacteria > Burkholderiales > Burkholderiaceae > Paraburkholderia > Paraburkholderia bengalensis. Next base: position 20,224 of record BBSL01000227.1, read on the forward strand.
GGAAAAGCGCGTGTCGCGTATCGCCTCCATTGCGATTGCGGGCGTCGCGATCGTGCTGGGCATCGTGTTCAAGGATCAGAACGTCGCGTTCCTGGTGGCGCTGACGTTCAGCGTCGCCGCGTCCGTCAACTTCCCGATTCTCACGCTCGCCATCTACTGGAAAGGCCTGACGACACGCGGCGCGCTCATTGGCGGCATCGCGGGACTCGTCAGCGCGGTGGGCCTCGTGGTGCTGTCGCCTGCCGTCTGGGTGAAGGTGCTCGGCCACGCGGCGCCCGTCTTTCCGTACGACTATCCCGCCATCGTGTCGATGACGATTGCTTTCTTCTTCACCTGGCTCGGCTCGATCACCGACCGGGGCGCGCGAGCCGCAGGCGAGCGCGAACGATTCGACGAGCAGTTCGTGCGCGCGCAAACGGGCATCGGCTCGTCGCGCGCGGTCAGTCACTAGCCCTTTGCATCGATAGGAAATGAGAATGTCGAATTCGCACATGTCACCGCTTTCCAGCCATCCATCCGGCGCGCAGCGTTTTCAGCTGCGCGACAACGGGCTGGGCTTCTCGCGCATCACGATTGCGCTGCACTGGATCGTCGCGTTGCTGGTGTTGTCGATCATCGCCATCGAGATTGCGCGGTCGATTGCGCCCGGCGCGGAACTCACGCGCGTGCTGAACCTGCTCGGGGCGATTCTGTTTCCCGTCTCCGCGTACCGGTTCTGGGCGCGCGTCACGTCGTGGCATCCGCTGCCCGTCGGCACGCCGAATCCCGTCGAAGTGATCGTGAGCCGCTCGGTGGCGGCGGCGCTGGCCCTCGCGATGGTGCTGCTGCCCGTTGCCGCGTGGCTGGAGAAATCGGCTGCCGGCTTGCCGATCGAATTGCCGGGCGGCTGGTGCATCCCTGCCGTGCTGCCGACGAGTCCGCAGGCCGCGCATGTCTTCGACGTGCTCTTCAGGATCGGCGCGACGCCGTTTCTGCTCGGCCTCGCACTGCATATCTTCGGTGCCTGCAAGAACCATTTCGTATTGAAGAACGATGCGTTGAAACGCATGCTGGGAAAACGCGTGGAGCTCTGAATGATGAATACAACAACCCGTTATGAGTTTGGTGGAAACGCCGTCACGCAGCTTTGCGGCGTTCAATATCCGATTTTTCTTGCCGGCATGGCGGCCATTTCCGGACCGACGCTGGTTGCCGCCGTCGCCAACGCGGGCGGCATGGGAACGATCGGCGGATTGCGCCTGCCGCCGCTCGCGCTGCGTCGATGGATCAGGGAGACGAAAGCGCTCACGGACAAGCCGTTCGGCGTGAATCTCGTGCCGTCGTTCGGCGGACCAGAGGTATTCGAGGCGCAGTTTCAGGTGGTGTTGCAGGAAAAGCCGAAAATGCTGTCGCTCTTCTACGCAGAGAACTATCCGCACATGATCGAGCGCGCCAAGCAAGCGGGCATGCTGGTGATGGTTCAGGTCGGATCCGTCGAGCTGGCGCGCAAGGCCATTGCGCAAGGCGCGGACATCATCACGGCGCAAGGCAGCGAAAGCGGCGGTCATCTGAATCGCGGCACCATCGGGCTGCTTTCGCTGCTGCCCTCGTTGATCCAGGTCGCGCAAGGGCGGCCCGTGCTTGCCGCAGGCGGCATCACGAATCGCGACGACGTTCGCACCGTAATGAGCATGGGCGCAGCGGGCGTGCTGGTCGGCACGGCGTTCGTCGCGTGCGAAGAGTCGAACGCGCATCCGCTTTACAAGCAGAAGATCGTCGATGCAACCGTCGACGACACCGAGTACAGAACGGGTTATTCGTTCGGCTGGAAATACGGCACCCCGCATCGCGTGATGCCGAACCGCGACAAATGGAACCTGTTGCGCTTCATCGGCGGCGGCGCGCGCGCAATCGACAAGCCGCGAATGGCGCAGAAACTGTCGCTGTACGCGGGTCAGGGCGTCGGCAAGATCGATCGCGTGATATCGGCCGCCGAGCGCGTGGAAGAACTCGCGAAGGGACTCGCGGACGAACGCGTACACGAAAGCGCGCAAGCGCAGGCGTCTGAGCGGATCACGCCCGTGCAACTGCGCTTCGCTTGACGTCGGATACGTAGTTTGAAAGACGGCCGTGCGTGAGTCGGCGCGTTCTCAGCGCGCCGCCCCACGCACGACCTTTTTGATGGCGCGCGTCGCCACGCGCGCATGAACGCGGTCAGTGAACGTGCGCCGTATCGACGCAAGCCTGCGTGGCATGCAGCATGTCGCCGTCGACGGGCGACGGCGCGACGGCTTCGTCGATGGCGAACTGTTCGTGCGACAGTTCAAGCAACGCGGTCAACGCGGGCGTGACGAGCGTGTCCTTGTTGCGGACGAACACGGTCTTGACCTGAGCGAACTCCTGCGGCAACTCATGGCAATGCACGGCGTGCCGCGTGCCATGTCCGTCCACCACCGAGCGCGGCAACAACGTGACGCCCATGCCCGCCGCGACGCACGACATGATGCCATCCAGCGTGCCAAGCTCCATCACCTGGCCAGGGATGATGCCTGCCTGGTAGAACCAGTGTTCGAGCGTCGAGCGATAGAAGCAGCCGGTCCTGAACGCGAGCACGGTGAGTCCCGACATCTGGTTGGCGAGCGCGGCAAGCGACGCAAAATCCCGCCCGCTCACGAGGACCAGTTCTTCGCGGAAAATTTCTTCCTGATGCAGCGTCGAACTCTGATGAAAGCCGCCGACGAACGCGCCATCGAGCCGATGGCATTCGACGGCCTTGATCAGTTCGTTCGTCGTGCCCGTCATCAACGATAGCTGCACCTGCGGAAACCGTTCGTGGTATCTCGCGAGCACTTTCGGCAGGCGGATAGCCGCCGTCGTTTCCATCGAGCCGAGTCGCAGCAGTCCTCTCGGCGACGCGTTATCGAGCAGCGCATTGCGGCTTTCGTCGGTCAGTTGCAGGATGCGCTGCGCGTAGCCCAGGAAGACCTGTCCGGCCGAAGTGAGCACGACGCCGTTTTTTTGCCGGATGAATAGCTGCTGGCTCAGTTCGGTTTCGAGCTCTTTGATGCGCATGGTCACGTTCGACTGAACGTTGTGGATTTTTTCGGCCGCCGCCGTGAAGCTGCCGTTTTCAGCCACTGCACAAAACATCTTCAGGTGCCGCAATTCCATCGTGCGCCTCGCCGGATCACTTCGGATGATGACGGTTCAGGCTAGCACAGCACAGCCGATGATGAACGCGCTCGGCCGGACATAAAGACTCGCATCGTTGCATCGTTGGAAAAGTGCTCGGCGAGCATCGGGGGAAGCGCGGCGTACCATGGGCGGCATGATCTGGCTAGCCAATGCCGTGCTCGTGTTGCACGCGCTGATTGTCGTCTTTATCGTCGGCGGATTGATCGCCATCTGGATCGGCGCCGCGCTGCGGCAAGAATGGGCGCGTCACCGCGGGTTTCGGGTGCTGCATCTTGCCGCTATCGGCATCGTCGCGATTCTCGCGGCGCTCGATGTGCCGTGCCCTCTCACCGTGCTCGAAGACCGGCTGCGCACGGGGGCCGCCAGCGAGCAGGGCTTCGTGCAGCACTGGGTGAGCGCGTGGCTCTATTACGATTTGCCCGGCTGGGTGTTCGCGGTGGCCTATGTCGCGTTTCTGCTCGTCGTCGCGTTGACGTGGCGCCGCGTTCCGCCGCGCCCGAAGTCGCGCGGTCAGTCCTGAAGCGCGTGAGCGGCGGCTTGCGGCCGCAACTGCAGCGCCATCGACAGGCCGCCGAGCGCGAGGCCCACCGCGCACACGCCCGGCCATTGCCATACGCTCCACGCCCACACGCCCAGCGACGAGCCGAGTGCGCCGCCAGCAAAGCGGATCGTCATGTAAAGCGTATTGACGCGGCTCATCGCATCGCGCCTGACGCGCATGTTGCGCGCCATGTTCGCAACGTGCGCGCTCTGCAAACCCAGATCCAGCACGATCACGCCCGCCACCAGCCCTGCGATGGTCGAGCCCGCGAGCGCAAGAATCCCGAACGCGGCGACGAAGATGGCGCTGCTCGCCAACACGACGACATGCGGATTGCGCGTATCGATCAGCTTGCCCGCGCCCGTCGACGCGAGCGCGCCCACCACGCCGACCAGCCCGAACAGACCCGCCACCTCGCTTCCGTAGTGCGCATCCATGCTGCGCAGATGGAACGCCAGCGTGACCCAGAAGGCGCTGAACGCGGCGAACTGAAGCGCAGCAACCGCCGACGTCTGACGCACGAGCGGCTCGCCGCGCAGGAGCGTCCACAGCGAGCCCATCAGGCGCCCGTAGCTGCCGGTGTAGCTGGGCTGCACGCGCGGCAGCGCGCGCGACAGTACAGCCGCTGTGGCGAGCATCGCCGCCGCCGCGAACCAGTAGACGGCACGCCACCCGAAGTGCGCGGCGATCGAGCCGGAGATCGAGCGCGAGACGAGAATGCCGCCCAGCAGGCCGAACATCACGACGCCGACGGCCTCGCCGCGTTGCTGCGGCCCGGCCAGTTGCGCGGCGAACGGCGTCAGCAATTGCGGCGCGACGCTGGCAAGGCCCGTCGCGAAGCTGGCCGCGATGAGCCAGCCGAGCGTCGGCGACAGCGCGACCCCAGCGAGCGCCACGCTGGCGACGCACAGCAACACGCGCAGCATCGAACGGCGCTCCAGCTTGTCACCAAGCGGGACGAACAGCAGAAGGCCCAGCGCGTAGCCCGTCTGCGCCGCCACCGACACATTTCCCGCCTGCCGCTCGCTGGTGTGAAAAGCCAGCGCGAAGTCGGCGAGCAGCGGCTGGTTGTAGTAGTTGTTCGCCACCACGACGCCCGCGGCGCCTGCCATCAGCCAGTAGATCGAACGTTTCATCCCGGTGTGCCTCCAGCGTCTCGCGCGGCGCGCTTTTGCCGTCCCATGCGGCAACTGTAGACTATTCCGAAAAGCGCCGGTATTCCAGCAAACCGGCACGCACCCTTGCTAAATCCGGAAGGCTCGAATCATGGATCGTTTCGATGCAATGAGCGTCTACGTGCGCGTCGTGGAGGCGGGAAGCCTGTCGGCCGCCGCGCGCGCGATTCCCATGTCGCTGACGTCGGTCAGCCGGCATATTTCGGCGCTCGAAGCGCAGTTCGGCGCGCAGTTGCTTCGCCGCACCACGCGCAATCTCGCGATGACGGACGAGGGCCGCATCCTGTACGACCGGGCCAAGGCGATTCTCGGCGAGGTGGACGAGCTTGGCAGCGCGTTGTCGGCGGGGCGCGGCAAGCTGTCGGGGCGGCTGCGGATCGGCGCGCCGACTCTGCTCGGGCGGCTGGTGATCGCGCCGATGCTGCCGCGCTTTCTTGCGCAGCATCGGGATCTCGCCGTCGATCTGCTGCTGGTCGACCGCGTCGTCAATCTCGTCGAGGAAGGGCTGCACGTTGCCGTGCGCGTCGGACGTCTGCCCGATTCGAGCCTCGTCGCGCGCAAGCTCGACGACATCCAGATGGTGCTGTGCGCCGCGCCCGCCTATCTGGCGCGAAACGGCACGCCGCGCGCGCCCGACGACCTGCGCGGGCACGACTGCCTCGTGTTCTCGGACGCGCCGGGGCCTGTCGACTGGCGCTTCGAGGCGGGCGCGACGCGCACGCGCGTCAGCGTGACGGGCCGCCTGTGGATGAACAGCCTGGACGCGCTCGTGACGGCGGCGCTCGACGGCGCGGGCATCGTGCGCGCGCCCGCGTGGCAGGTCGCGGCGCACATCGCTGCCGGGCGCCTCGTGCCCGTGCTCGGGGAGTACGCGCCGCCCGCGACGCCCGTTCATGTGATGTTCGAGCGCGCCAAGCTCTCTTCGCCGAAGATCCGGACTTTCGTCGATTATCTTGCCGGGCAATGGGGCCGGGCTTAGTGATCGACTGTCTGCGCGCCGAAATGCCAAGGCGCGAGCGTGTCCCTCTAGAGCAGTACCGCGCCAGGGAACGTCCGGATGCTGAGGGCCGGGTTTCCACGGTACCGTGAGCGTTCACGCGTCCACGTAGCCAGGGTTCGGCTTGCGCGCTCGCGGCGATGGACACAGGAGACTGGACGTGAAGACGCCGTCGATCGAATGGTCATCATCCGATGTGCCGCCTGCGGATCGCACCGATGCGTGGCAATCCGTGCTCAGCAGCAGCTATCGCGAGTGGCAGGTGCCTCGCAGGCTTCCCGCCACCTTCTATGCCCATGTGAAACAGCACGACTTTGCCGGCACGGGCATCGTCGAGACGGTTTGCGATCCGTGCTCGGGGCAGCGCACGCGCGGCCAGGTGCGTCACGACGATGAACTGTACATCGGCGTTCAACTGACGACAGGCGGCCGCGAGCGCTTCAGGATCGGCGATTCGGGCGTCGAAGTCGCATCCGGCGACGTGGTCGTGTGGACCACGGATCAGGTCGTCGAATTCGAGGTGCTCGAGCGGCTGCACAAGGTCACGCTGATGATTCCGTGGTCGTTGATGCGCGAGCGTCTGCCGGAGCGCAAGCTGCCGCCCACGGGCGGAAAAATCGACAGCCGGACGGGCGTCGGCTCGCTGCTTGCCGTGCATCTGCTCGCGCTGTCGAACGAAATCGCATCGCTCGACGAGAGCGTTCAGGGCCCGGTGGGCCGGTCGACGCTGGAGTTGCTGGGCATCGCGTTGTCGGGGCAGCAACCCTCCGCGCATTTCGACGCGAGCGCGGCCATGCTGCGGCGCGTGCAGGACTACATCCTGCAGCATCTGCACGAGGAAGACCTCAATCCGACGCGCATCGCCGAAGCCAACCGCATTTCGCTGCGCTATCTGCACATGCTGTTTCAACGTAGCGACATGACGGTGTCGGGCTGGATGCTCGACCGGCGCCTGCACGCATGCAAAGAGGCGCTGACGGACCCGGCCTTCAACCGCCAGCGCATTTCGGAGATCGCGTTTCGCTACGGCTTCAACTCGTCGAGCCACTTCAGCCGCGCATTCAAGGAAAAGTACGGCGTTTCGCCGGGCGATATTCGCCGGACGCTGTCCATCGGCGCGTCCGGCATGTCTCTCTGACGTTGCGCGGCAGCGCGCCCGGATCAGACGGAGAACCGGCAGAGCGTCTCGCCGCCGTCGATGCGAACGAGATCGCCGTGAATGTAGCTCGACTCATCCGACGCGAGAAATACAGCCAGATTCGCGATGTCCTCGACTTCGCCCCAGCGCTTGAGCGGGATGGCGTCAGTGAAGGCCTTGTCGAAGTCCTTGTCGTCGAACAGCGCGCGCGTCAATGACGTCTTTGCGTAGGTCGGGCAGATGCCGTTCACCCTGATTTTGTCGCGGCCGTATTCGATGGCGAGGCATCGCGTCAGGTTCGCGGCCGCGCCTTTCGACACGTTGTACACGGACTGCTTCGGATGTCCCTGCAAGCCCGCCGTCGATACGATGTTGACGATGTTCCCGCCGCGTCCCTGTTGCAGGAACACCTTGATGGCTTCCTGGCAGCCGAACCACGTGCCTTTCACATTGACGTCGAAGCATGCGTCGAGGTCTTCGACGGAAAACTCGTGTGCGAGCTTGCCGGCGCGATAGATGCCCGCGTTGTTGACCATCACGTCGAGGCCGCCGTACTGCCGGACGGCTTCCTTGACCAGGTGCGCGACCTGTTCCTGCTTCGTGACGTCGCAGGCAACGTACGACGCTTTTCCGCCTGCTTCCCTGATGGCATCGACGGTGGTCAGTCGGGCGTTGGCCTCGAAGCCGCCCTGATTGGGCGCTTCGTGAATGTCGCTGACCACCACGTTCGCGCCTTCTGCGGCATAGGCGAGCGCAATGCCGCGGCCGAAGCCGGAACTCGCGCCCGTGACGACGGCTATTTTTCCCTTGAGCCTGCTCATGTACTTCTCCTCATAGAAAGTACTGCGTTGCAGACGTGACGGCTCAGGCCGCAAACGACGTGAAAGTCTGGACGGCAATCTTGCCGTCCTTGACGTGCAGCGTGTCCGTCGCAAGCGTGACGAAGGGCTTGGCTTCCCAGGCGAGATAGGCGATCTCGCCCGCAGTCGACATGCTGTTGATCTTGAACGCGGACCAGAATTCGGGGGCCGCGCCGTCGAGAAAAGCCCTGAAAAAGCCGGCAATTTCGGCGCGGCCGCGAAAGGTTTTGTCCGGCGTGATGACGGTGGATTGCTCGTCATAATCCTTGAGAATCTCGTCGAGACCGGCAGCGAAGGCGCCGAGGTGATGATCGAGAACCTGCTTGGTTGCCGACTCGCTGTGTTCGGAAGAAGGTGACATGGCGGTTTCCTGTCGAAAGCAGACTGACGGACGCCGGCGGCCCGGCGGTCGCCGGCACGAGACGAAAGCGCGCGCGAAAGCTCAGGCTGCGTACGCGCGTTGCGCCTCGTCCCAGGTCACGACCACGATGGGCGTGCCGTCTTCCTTGATGAATTCCAGCGGCCCCAGAAACGTCATGTAGAACTCGCTGTCGACGGGAAAATAGGTCTTGTCATGGCGCGCGTTGGCCGACTCGTAGCCGTACGCGGGCGCGACCACCGTATCGCCGCCATGCTCGGCGCCGCCGCGCACGTCCATGCGTCCTTTCGTCAGCAGATATTCGCCCGGCCCGACGTGAAAATGCGCATTGAAGGAGGAACCGGCGGGGCATTCGAAGATGGCCGTCCATGCGCCCATTTCCGGCGACGCATGCAGCATCTTCCAGCGGATGCCGCCTTGCGACAGCGCGTCGGGGAACGCCTTCCACGGAATTGCATCGATCTGCACCGCCTCTTCGCGGACTTTCGGCTTGATTTCCATCGTCGTCTCCTGAATACGCTGAACGATGGTGCGTGTTCAGCGGGTTTGTGGGTGAGACAACGATATCCTCGGGCGGGAACGACAGTTTGCACTTCAGCGCAACGCGTATTGCCTGCCAGCGCACGATGCGCCGCGAGCGTCGTTCAGTCCCTGACGGCGATGATGGCTTCGATCTCGACGGTGATGTTGTTCGGCAGCGAGCCCACGCCGACGGCCGAGCGCGAGTGCCGGCCGGCGTCGCCGAATACCTCGACGAAGAGATCCGAGCAGCCGTTGATGACGCGCGGATGCTCGGCGAACTCCGCCGTCGCGTTGACCATGCCGAGCAGCTTCACCACGCGGCGCACGCGCTGCAGATCGCCGAGTTCTGCCTGCAGCACCGCAAGCAGGTTCAGCCCGACGAGCCGCGCGTGCCGGTAGGCTTCGTCGGCGGTCACGGTCGCGCCGACTTTGCCCGTCATCAGCTTGCCGCCTTCGTCGAGCGGGCCCTGGCCGGACAGAAACAGCAGATCGCCTTCGCGCGTGCAGTGCATGAAATTGCCGATCGGGGTCGGCACCTTGGGAAGCGTCAGGCCGCGCGCGCGCAGCCGCTCATAACAGTTCATCGGCAACTCGAAAGCGAAGTTCTTGAGTGGGTATACGCAGCGGGGTGTGCACTGTGGGATGCGCGCGCTTCAGGCGGCGCCGTCCTGTTCGCGCTGACGCCAGCCGAGGCGCGCCTCGATGCGCGCCGCGACGCTGCGCACGGCCTGCGCGTAACGCTCGGTGCCCTGCGCCGCCTTGGCTTCCGGCATCACGATCGAAATGGTGAAGACGCAGGCGCCCGAACGGTCCATCACGGGCGCGGCGAGGCACGCGACCGACGCATCCGATTCCCCGACCTGGATCGACAGCCGTTCTTCCAGCGCCTGGCGCGCGTTCTGCGCGAGCACGTCGGGGCGCGTTTCGGCGCGGCCCGTCGGCGACGGCTGCGCGTAATGCGTGAAGAAGGCCGCGCGCTCGGCATCGGGCAGATGTCCCGCCAGCAGGCGCCCCGACGCCGTCCAGTTCACGGGCACACGGCTGCCCACGCGCGAGGTCACGCGGAAATGTCCGGGGCCTTCCGCCATCTGCAGGACGACCATCATGCCTTCTTCCAGCCCGCAGATCTGCACCGTCTCCTGGACTTCCGCCGACAGCCGCTGCATTTCTTCGTTCGCCACGGCGAGGTAGTCGAGCGAACTCGCGTACGTGAGCCCGTAGCCGTAGAGCCGCGAGCCCAGCCAGATCGTGCCGTCGGGCGCGCGCGACAGCAGGTTCTTTTCGACCATGTCGTTGATGATCGAGTAGACCGTCGACAGCGGCGCGTTCACGCGATGCGCGATCTCATACGCCGTGGCGGGTTTGTTGGCTTCCTGCAACGCGTCGAGAATCTGCACCGCGCGATCGAGCGCGCTGGTGCGGGTGCGGGACGCAGGCGCGGCAGGGGGCGTTGCGTCGGCGGTGTCCGGCGCCTGAGCGGCCGCGACGGAACGGGGTGGTCGTGCCATGAAGTCCTCGGAGGTGGGGCGTCAGCGTGCTTTTGTCCAGTTGACGTCAATACATTGTATGTTAGACTGATCCACAATTACAACATATATTCCGTAATTAAGGAATGCCGCTTCCGGAGGCGCTGTTATGGACATCCGCTCTCGATTAGGCTTGCGCCCCGTCATCAATGTCTCGGGCACGATGACGGGTCTGGGCGCGTCCAGCGTCGGCGCTGCCGTGATCGACACCGTCGCGGAAATCCTGCCGCAGTTCGTCGAGATCGATGACCTGCAGCGCAAGGCGTCCGCCGTCATCGCGCAGGCTTGCGGCAGCGAAAGCGGCTATGTGACGGCGTCGTGCTCCGCCGCGATCACGCTCGGCATCGCCGCCGCCATGACGGGCGACGACCTCGGGCTGATCGAGCGTTTGCCCGACACCACGGGCATGCGCGACGAAGTCGTCGTGCAGACGGGCCATCTCGTCAATTACGGCGCGCCCGTCGATCAGGCCGTCCGGCTTTCGGGCGCGCGCGTCGTGCAGGTCGGCGCGGCGACGGAAGCGCACGAATATCAGCTGGCGTCGGCCATCAACGAGCGCACGGCGGCGGCATTGTATGTCGTTTCGCATCACACGGTGCAGTACGGCATGATCCCCCTCGAAGCATTCATCGAAGTCGCGCACGCGAAAGGCGTGCCCGTGATCGTCGATGCCGCGTCCGAGTACGATCTCACGCGCTTCATCGCGGCGGGCGCGGATCTCGCGCTGTACTCGGCGCACAAGTTTCTCGGCGGACTGACGGCGGGCATCGTCGCGGGCAGGAAGGCGCTGGTGCGGGCCGCCTATTTCCAGAACGGCGGCATCGGGCGCGGCATGAAGGTCGGCAAGGAAGGCATCGCGGGCGTCATCGCAGCCCTCGAACAGTGGCGCACGCGCGATCACGAAGCCGTGCGCGCGAAAGAGCGCGGCTACCTGACACTGTGGCGCGAGACCTTGAACCGGCAGGCGGGCGTGTGGGCGGAGATCGAAGCCGATCCTACGCACAATCCGCTCGACCGCCTGAAAGTGCACGTCGACCCGAAGCTCGCGCGCACGAGCGCATGGGATCTCGCCGACGCGCTGGCCAATCCGCCGCGCGACGAAGCGCCCGTCATCGTGCGCGATCACGAAGCCGAATTGCATTTTTTCACCTCGATCCGTGCAATCTGCATGCGGGCGAAGAGCAGGTGGTGCTCGCGCGGATCGTATCGGAACTGGAACGGGCGCAAGCCGCGCCCGAACCCGTAGTCACGCCGTTTCATCGACGTGGCGCGCGCCGGCTGGCGGCGCGCCGCACCTGGCCGGATTGAAAACAACGCGACGATACCGGCTCGACTGATTCACCCCTCGTTTCGACGGGCGCACTGATCATGCGCACTTGATGCGCCGGCTTGCCGGTGCTGCCTTGTCACGTCTGTTTAGTACACCTGAAGTCGTGCGATCAGCCAACTGTTGGCGGCTTCATTTTTCAACCTGAGGAAACCACGATGTATAAGAATATTGCCCGCTCAGCCATCGCCGTGGCTGTCGCCGGACTCGGCATGCAGGCCGCCCACGCGCAAAGCAGCGTCACGCTGTACGGCATCGTCGATGCCGGCTTCACTTACACGAACAACCAGAAGGGCAATAGCAACTTCCAGGCGACGCAGGGCAACGTGCAAGGCTCGCGCTGGGGCCTGCTCGGTGCGGAGGACATCGGCGGCGGCAACAAGGTGCTGTTCCGCCTCGAAAACGGCTTCAACCTCGAGACGGGCGCGGCAGGCCAGGGCGGCCGCATCTTCGGCCGTAGCGCGTGGGTCGCGCTGCAGAATAGCAAGGCGGGCACGATCACGCTGGGCCGTCAGTACAACAGCGTGCAGGACTATCTGTCGAACCTGCAGGCTAACGGCGTCGGGGCCATGACGCAGTACGCGAACGCAATCTACGACAACGACGACCTGAACAACACGTACCGCACGAGCAACGCCGTCAAGTACACGACGCCGACCATCGCCGGCTTCACGGCCAACGCGATGTACGCGTTCTCGAACACGGCTGGCGACTTCGCGAACAACCGCGCATGGAGCGTCGGCGCCGATTACGTGAACGGTCCGCTGCGACTCGACGCCGCTTACTCGCTCGCCAACCTGCCCGCGACGAACACGACGGGCGCGGTGCCTTCGGACAACTACTACAGCCTGAGCACGTCGATCATCAGCAACGTCAAGCGCAACCAGGTGTGGGGCGCGGGCGGCGCGTACACGCTCGGACCGGCGACGCTCGCACTGCTGTACACGAACTCGCACTTCGACATCATCGCGGGCGGCAGCCTGCACTTCCAGAACTACGAAGCGATGGTGAAGTATCAGGTCACGCCCGCGACGCTCGTGACGCTCGGCTACATCTACACGCTGCAGAACAGCACGGAAGCCAAGGCCACGAATGCGCATTATCACCAGCTTGCGTTGGGCGGCGAGTACTTCCTGTCGAAGACGACCGATCTCTACCTGAACGGCGTCTATCAGCGCGCGTCGGGCGCGAACGCGTGGGTCGAAGGCATTTCGAATCCGTCGAGCAATCAAGGCCAGTTCGTGACGGTGGCGGGCATCCGCCACAAGTTCTAGGCACTCGCGCCGCATTCGTTGGCGCGGAACTGAAAACGCAGCGCGCCGACGCCGCGCGCTGCGCCGCTGCCGATCTCTCATATCAGGAGCAATCATGGCGACCGTCACTGGCAGTCTGCTACTCGTTTATGCATTGATCGCGATCGTCGCACTCGTCGTGCTGATCGCGCGCTTCAAGCTGAATCCTTTCATCACGCTGATGGTCGTGTCAGTCGCGCTCGCGCTGGCCGTCGGCATGCCGATGACGTCGATTCTCAAATCGTTCGAAACGGGCGTCGGCGGCACGCTGGGGCATATCGCAATCGTAGTCGGTCTGGGCACGATGCTCGGCAAGATGATGGCCGAGTCGGGCGGCGCGGAGCGCATCGCGCGCACGCTGATCGCGCTGTTCGGGCCGAAGAACGTGCACTGGGCGATGATGTGCATTGCGTTTCTCGTCGGCTTGCCCGTGTTTTTCGAAGTCGGCTTCGTGCTGCTGATTCCCATTGCGTTCAACGTCGCGCAGCGCACGGGCACGTCGATGATCCGCGTGGGCATTCCGATGGTCGCGGGCCTGTCCGTCGTGCACGGCCTGATTCCGCCGCACCCGGCGGCGTTGCTGGCCGTCACCGCGTACGGCGCGGATATCGGACATACGATTTTCTACGCGCTGATCGTCGGCATTCCGACAGCGGCGATTGCCGGTCCGCTGTTCTCGAAGCTGATCGCGCGCTACGTCGTGCTGGACGGCGTGAACCCGATGGCGAAGCAGTTCATCGAACAGGACGCAAAGCGCGCCGACCAGGCGCTGCCGGGCTTCGGCATCACGCTGTTGACGGTGCTGTTGCCCGTGCTGCTGATGCTGGTCGGCAGCTGGGCGGATCTGATCGTGCCCGCGAAGACCACGGCCAACGACGTGCTGCGCCTGATCGGCCATCCCGACATGGCGCTGCTGCTCGCCGTGCTGCTGAGCTTCTATACGTTCGGCACGACGCGCGGCTTCGGGCGCGAGCAGATTCTCAAGTTCACCAACGAGTGTCTTGCGCCGACGGCGAGCATCACGCTGGTAGTGGGCGCGGGTGCGGGCTTCGGGCGCATTCTGATCGACAGCGGCGCGTCGAAGGCGATCGTCGATGTCGCGACGGGCGCGCACGTGCCGCTCCTGATTCTCGCGTGGCTGGTGGCGGCGCTGATCCGCGTCGCGACGGGTTCGGCGACGGTCGCGATGGCGACGGCGGCAGGCATCATCGCGCCGATCGCGGCAGCGGCCGCAGCGACGGCGACGGGCGTGCGCCCCGAGCTGCTGGTGCTCGCGACGGGCGCGGGCTCGCTGATCCTGTCGCACGTCAACGACGGCGGCTTCTGGCTGGTGAAGGAGTACTTCGGCATGAGCGTGCCGCAGACGTTCAAGACCTGGACGGTGTGCGAGACGATCATTTCGATCACCGCCCTGTTGCTGACGCTGGGCGTATCGACTGTGGTGTGACGCTGCGAAAAAACGGCCGGCAAGCATGCGCTTGCGGGCCGTTTTTCATGCAGCCGCGAAGGCGGACGCTTATTCGCCGACGGCTTCGGCGAGTTCGCCGAGCAACGGATAGTCGTTGTAGCCCGTTTCATCATCCGTATAAATCGTTTCCGCCTTGAGCGCGTTGAGCGGGGCATCGAGCCGGAAACGCTCCACCAGATCCGGATTGGCCATGAAGTGACGCCCGAATGCGGCGGCGTCGCCTTCTCCCCGTTTGATCGCCTGCTGCGCGCTTTCCTTCGTCAGCCCTTCGTTGAGGATGTATGCGCCTTTGAAGATTTGCCGCACGTCGCGCCCGATGCGCTGATCGCCGCCATCGAGCGACTCGCGCGCAAAAATGAACGCGATATGGCGCGCGTTCAGCTGCTCGGCGACATAGCGGAACAGCGCGCGCGGGTTCGAATCCGTCATCGAGTACGAACTCGACATCAGGTTCAGATGCACGCCGATGCGATCGGCGGGCCAGACCGTGAGCAGCGCGTCGACGGCTTCGAGCAGGAAGCGCGCGCGATTTTCGATCGAGCCGCCGTAGCGGTCGGTCCGCTTGTTCGAGCCGTCGTGAAGGAACTGATCGAACAGATAGCCGTTCGCGGCATGTAGCTCGACGCCGTCGAAGCCGGCGCGTTTCGCGCTTTGCGCGCCACGCCGGAAATCCTCGACGATGCCGGGCACTTCGTCCGTTTCCAGCGCGCGCGGCACGGTGTAGCCGCGCATGGGGCGAATGCGCGTCACGTGCCCGTCCGGCGCGATGGCGCTGGGCCCAACGGGCAACTGGCCGTCGTGATAGACGGGATCGGACACGCGGCCAACGTGCCACAACTGCGACACGATCAGGCCGCCCGCTTCATGAACCGCCGACGTGACCTTCTTCCACCCTTCGACCTGCTTCTCGCTCCAGATGCCCGGCGTGTTCGGATAGCCGACGCCCTGCGGCGTCACGGACGTGGCTTCCGTGATGATCAGCCCTGCGCTCGCGCGCAGTGCGTAGTGGTGGGCGTTGAGCGGGCCGGGCGCGCGCTCGTCGAACGCGCGCATGCGCGTGAGCGGCGCCATGACGATGCGGTTGCGCAGTTTCAGCGCGCCAATCTGGACGGGTTCGAACAGGGTATCCATTGCGTAGATTCTCGTTTCGTTGACGAATCCGGCGATCAAACGGCTCAAACGGGACCACGGGATTCGCTGGTTGTGAAGTGATTCGATGTAACTAAAGTTGTTACATCGTAGTTGATCGAGAGGAAAGAAACAAGTTTCAGTTTTCGCAAAGGAGAAATTCCGCGGCGCGGGAATGATACGGTTTGCGCGCTCAGGCTTGTAGGATGGGGATTTCGTGCAATTTCCGGTCACCCTGACAGCGCTAGACGCGATTTGACAGTTTTAGATGTAACTAATAAAGTTATATCTAAAGTTAACGGTACGGTGATGTTTTATGAGCGCGAATAGCCGTCTCACAGTGGCGACCCACATCCTGGCCTGGATGGCACTCGTCGCGCGCGATCACCCTGAACAGCCCGTCACATCCGACCGTATCGCCGCGAGCGTCAAGACCAACCCGGTTGTGATTCGCCGCACGCTCGGTTCGCTGTCGAAAGCGGGGTTGGTGCAGAGCTTTCGTGGCGTCAACGCGGGATGGCTGCTTGCCCGGCCCGCTAGCGACATCTCCCTACTCGACGTGTTCGACGCGCTCGAAGAAGGGCCGCAGTTCGCGCTGCACGCAACCATGCCCAGTCAGAAGTGCCCCGTCGGGCGCAGCATCGGCCCGGCGCTGAGCCACGTCTATGATTCCATCCACGAGAGCGTGCGAACGACGCTCGCCACAAAGACGGTCGATATGCTGCTCGACGAGATGCTTGCCGCCGAGCGCGCGGGCGCTGAGCACTGACCGCTGATTCCAGCGCGGAAAGTTGCTCGGGAGCCGTGCGGCGGCGCGTTATGGACGCTTGGTCAAAGCGCTAGCGACGCATGAGCATGGGCGCGCCGCCCCGACGCGCGCCGAAGTCCGGCCCCTCCTCACCAGCGCAACAGCTTCGGCCCGAGCCACGCGCCGATGCCTGCCGGCATCAGCATCCCGATTGCGTACCACACGCTCCAGAACGCAGGGCTCATCTCGGGGCAATGCAGGCAGTACACGATCGTCGCAAGGGAACTGGCGAGCAGCCCAGCGACAGCGCCCGCAAGCCGCAATTGCGTGGGCGCCAGCGATTTGACGGCCCAGAACACGGCGGGAAACGTCGGTATGGAAAGCAACAGGATGTTGAAAGGGCACGTGCGCCAGGTTCTGCCCAGCACGAGCGCCCAACGTTCCTCCGACGGTGCGAGGTCGAGCGTGAGCATGCTCGCAATCCATACGGCGACGAACGGCAATACGATCAACGCCCAGCTATAGCCCGTCCGCGCACCCGGCCGGCCAAGCCGCGTCACGGCGAGCAGCGCGCCCACCGCGATGGCGAGCGGGTAGGCGATCTTCGCCCAGAAGACCGTCGTGCCCGCGACGCTCGCCAGATCGTGCCGCACGCCGAATACCACGCTCATCAGCAGCAGCGAGCCCAGCGCGCCGAGCAGCAGCGCCTTGACGAAGCGGCGCGCGACGGCGCCCCGGTCGACACGCGTCACCTGGTTCGACAGCATGCTGATCAGATCGTCGGTTTTCATCGCCGGCCTCCTATTAGCGCCGCGAGCGCCTTGAGACCGCGATGCACCCCCACCTTGACGGCCGATTCCGAAAGACCCGTCAGGCGCGCCGTCTCCGTGACGGAGAGTCCTTCCAGTTTCATATGCACGATCGGCAACCGTTGTTTGTCGGGCAGATGTTCGAGCAGCTTGCCGATGTCATGGCGAGCCTGCGCGGATTCGTCGTCTGCGTCGGCGAGCAGGTCGGCGTGGTCGTCGAGAGGATCGTTCAGGGAGTCGCGGCGCGCGCGCGAGCGGAAGAAGTCCATCAGCTTGTAGCGGGCGATGGCGTGCAGCCAGGCCGTCAGCGGTTCGTCAGGGCGATACGTGTGACGCGCGTTATGCACCGCGAGCAGAATCTCCTGGACGAGGTCTTCGACGTCGTCGCGATAGTGCGGGATGCGTCTGCGCAGATAGCCGCGAAGATGGCGCGTCAGCGCTTGCAGGAAGCTGCGATAGGCATCGGCATCGCCGTCGAGACCGGCCGCGAGCAATGCTTTCAGCCGGTTTTCTGCTTCTTGCAACCTGATTCCCCGATTGTCGACAGGACGAGACGACGGCAATGATACATGCGAGCGGCTCGCGGCTGCCCGCGCACGCGAACCAGCCGGTTCCGCACCGATAGTTTCAGAACAGCAGAAGCCGTGATGCGCAACTATAGCGCGGTCGTCGTTCATCGTCTTCGTCTGCCTCCTTGTCTGCCTAGTTCGTTTTCCGTTACGCGCCGGTTACAGCGCGCGCGAAAATTCTTCATGGATGGAAAGCGCCGTCTCTTTTCGGCGAAAAAACGCGCGACGGCTGTAACCGATCGCACGTCCGCGACGAATTGACCTGTATCCAACCGTCACGGTGATCGACATGGAAACGATGAACGCCGTATCCGACGCGCAGCGCGAACCGCTGATCCATCCACGCTGGCTGCGCATCACGCATTGGCTCAATGCGCTCGCTGCGCTGATCATGATGTTTTCAGGCTGGCGCATCTACGATGCGTCACCCGTGTTCCCCGCCATCGTCATTCCGACTTCGATCACGCTCGGCGGCTGGCTGGGCGGCGCGTTGCAATGGCACTTCGCGGCGATGTGGCTGCTCGTGTGCAACGGCATCGTTTATCTCGTGCTCAATCTGCTGAGCGGCCGATTCGCGTCGAAGTTCTTGCCGCTGTCGCCGCGCGCCGTGCTGCACGATTTCATCGCCGCATTGAGCGGCAAGCTCTCTCACGCGGATTTGCGCCAGTACAACGCGGTGCAAAAGCTCGCCTACCTCGCTGTCGTGATCGATCTCGTCGTGCTCGTGCTGTCGGGACTGGCCATCTGGAAGTCCGTTCAATTCCCGCTGTTGCGCGAACTGATGGGCGGCTACGACAACGCGCGCGTCGTTCACTTCTGCGCGATGGCCGTGATGGCGGCGTTCGTCGTCGTGCATGTCGCGATGGTCGCGCTCGTGCCGCGTTCGCTGCTGACGATGCTGCGCGGCCGCTGATTTCCCTTCGAGGACACGTCATGACGATCCATGGAAAGAAAACCGTCGAACTCGACCGCGCAGCGATTCTCGCCGACGCGCGCCGCGAACTCGATATGCCGTCGCGGCGCCTGTTCGGCAAGCGCCTGATCACCTTGGGCGGGTTGTCGCTGCTGACCGGCTGCTCGATTACCGACAACGACTCGGTCAACCGGTTTCTGACGGCCGTTTCGCGGCTGAACGACAGGGCGCAGGCGCTGCTGTTCGATCCGAACCAGCTCGCGCCCACTTACACGGAAGCGCAAATCACGCGGCCGTTTCCGTTCAACGCGTTCTACAGCATCGACGATGTCCCCGACGTGAACGGCAGCGACTATCGCCTGAAAGTGAGCGGACTCGTGACGGGGCAGCGCGTCTGGACGTTGCCCGAGCTTTACGCGCTGCCGCACGCGGAACAGATCACGCGGCATATCTGCGTCGAAGGCTGGAGTGCCGTCGGCCGGTGGGGCGGCACGCCGTTTCGCGAATTCCTGCGCCGCGTCGGTGCGGATACGACCGCGAAATACGTCGGCTTCCGTTGCGCGGACGACTACTACGAGAGCATCGACATGCCGACGGCGCTGCATCCGCAGACGTTGCTCGCGTTCGACTACGACGGCAACCGTCTGCCCGCGAAATACGGCTATCCGATGAAGCTGCGCATGCCGACCAAGCTCGGCTACAAGAATCCGAAGCACATCGTCGAGATCTTCGTGACGAATTCATATCCCGGCGGCTATTGGGTCGACCAGGGCTACAACTGGTTCGGCGGCTCCTGAGCGCCGTCCCGCTTTTCCGGTTCCGGCTTGCCCGGATGCCACTTTCAACCTGAAGGAGATGAGCAATGAAACGACTGATGACGGCAGTGATCGCGGCAGCGCTGATGAGCATGGGTGCATCGGCTGCATTCGCACAGGCAAGCGGCGCCATGTCGAACGACGCGATGTCGCACGACGCGATGAGCAAGAACGGCATGTCGCACGACACGATGGGCAAAAGCGGCACGTCGCACGATTCGATGAAAAAGACCAGCAAAATGAAGAAGCACGACGCCATGGGCATGGACCATCCGGCATCGGGCGCGATGTCGCAGTAATCGGAATCGCAGCGCAAACCGGGCGTGCCTGCACGCCCGGCTCTTTCAATTGAGACCGCGTCGTCGCGCAACGCGATGAGCGGCGCGAATGTCACCGCGCCGATCTGCACGGCTCCGAAATCCACAAGTCTCCGTCGTTTCTGTTCATCGTTCCTGGCGAGCGATAGAACGGCAAGCGTGCGCGAGCGCCTTCGCTCGCGACATGTATGATCCGCGAACATCACCGTCGGTCTTGCAGCCATCGCGCGGACGGATCGATCGTCAATTTCCCGGGGCATTCATGAGTGCGAGCAAGCAAGCCAAAAGCAAATTGCCAGGCAAACAGGATCTGGAAGCCATGTCGGTGTTCCGATACGAGTTGCGCAAGTTCCTGCGCGTATCGGAGGAAATCGCCAACGCGGCGGGCATCACGACGCTTCAGTATCAATTGCTGTTGCACGTGCGCGGATTTACGGGGCGCCCCTGGGCGACCGTCGGCGAATTGGCGGAACGCCTGCAGGCCGCGCCGAACGGCACGGCGGCGCTCGTGTCGCGCTGCGAGTCCGCGGGTCTCGTGACGCGCAAGCCCGACGCCGATGACCGCCGCCAGGTGCAGGTGCATCTGACGCCGACGGGCGAACGCTTGCTGCTGAAACTGGCCGCCGAGCACAAGGCGCACTACGGATCGTTCGGCTGGGTGTTCGGCGACGGCGCGCAATGAGGCTCGCAGTGGGCCTCGCAGGGAGCTTTCGCGCCATACGCTGGCGCCGCGCCGGGGCAAGCGATTTATGTCACAATGTGCCTTATCTCTGCTTTGACCCGACGAACGCGCCATGCGCATTTCTGAATTGATCGAACGGCGCACGCTACTACGCGCGAGGCGCATCTGGCTGCACTACGGCGTGTTCTGGCTCGGCGCGATCGCGACGGGGCTCGTCGCCGTCCTCTACGCGCGTCTGATCGATTTCGGCTACGACACGTTTTTGCGCTACACAAAATCGTTCTGGTGGCTGCCGTTGCTGCTCACACCCGCCGTCGGCGCGGCGGGTGTGTGGATCACGCGACGCTTCTTTGCGGGCGCTGAAGGCAGCGGCATTCCGCAGGTCATCGCGACCTTGCATGAAGGCCGCGCGCTCGGCCCGCGTCTGCTCAACATCCGCATTCTGATTGGCAAGATCGCCGTCTCGTTTCTATCGATACTCGGCGGCTTCACAATCGGCCGGGAAGGACCGACGATTCACGTCGGCGCTTCGCTGATGTTCAGCCTGAGGCGCTTCTATCCCGCGCGCCTGCGCAACATCCGCGGCGCGGGACTCGAGCACAAGCTGGCGCTGGCAGGCGCTGCGGCGGGTCTGTCGGCGGCATTCAATGCGCCGCTCGCGGGTGTCGTCTTCGCCATCGAAGAACTCACGCGCAGTTTCGAAGCGAGAACCAGCGGTGTGCTGATTACCGCCATCATTTTTGCGGGCGTTGTCTCGCTCGGCTTGCAGGGCAACTACACGTATTTCGGCACGATCGATATCGACGGGCATTTTCCCGATCTGCTCGTGGTGGCTGTAGTGATGCTCGGCACGGTGACGGGCGTCGCGGGCGGCGTGTTCTGCTGGCTGCTGCTGAACACGGAGCGCTGGATGCCCATGTGGCTCGTCGCATGGCGCAAAGCGCATCCTGTCGGGTTCGGTGCCGTGTGCGGACTTGCGATTGCCGCGCTCGGCGTTGCCGCAGGAGGCCATACGTTCGGCAGCGGCTATGCGGAAGCGCGCGGCATGCTCGACGGCAACAGCCAACTCGGCGTCGCTTATCCGCTGCTCAAGATGGCGTCGATGATCGGCTCGTACCTGCCGGGCGCGCCGGGCGGTCTGTTCGCGCCATCGCTTGCAATCGGTGCAGGCATCGGCAATGCATTGCATCTCGTGTTCGGACACATGCAACTGCCGATGCTGATCGCGCTCGGCATGGTGGGCTATCTCGCCGCGGTGACGCAAAGCCCCATCACCGCGTTCGTCATCGTCATCGAGATGATCAACGGGCACGCGCTCGTGCTCTCGCTGATGGGGACGGCGCTGATTGCGAGCCAGGTGTCGAAGCTATTCGCTCCGCCGTTATATGAGGCGCTGGCGCGGCGATACGCCGCCAGCTGAGGGACGCGGGCTTGGGCGGAACAGGATCGTGAAGAGAAGCTGGGGCGGATCGTCGGCAGCCGCACGCATCAGATCGACATGGTCCGCACAATCGACGCAACGGGCGTGACGCCTGATCGACAGCGGGTTCGTGCTCGATGAGATCGCCGACGCGTTCGGTCCCAAGTCTGGCGAGCATCTTGGCAAGGTTTGCCTGCTGATCTCAGCCGCGCGCGAAGGTCGCGCCGCTCACCGTGAACGGCGCCCCCGCGCGATTCGCACTCGCCCACGCCAGCGATCACCACTTCAAACGCGCCCCGCGACGCCCCTCAATCCGCAAGCGCCTTCACATAGCGCCCAGGCGCCGGCTCGATAGGCGGGTATTTCGCGTTTCCGGGCGCCGTGCGGGCCTTGACGGAATCGCCTGCATGCTGCTTCACCCATGTGATCCAGTGGTTCCACCAGCTGCCCGATTGCTTCTCGGACGACTCGAGCCATGCCTCTGCGCTACCGCCCGCTCCACGATTCGTCCGATAGCCGCGCTTGTTTTTCGAAGCCGGGTTCACCACGCCGGCAATATGGCCGCTTTCGCCCAGTACGAACTCGCGTTCACCGCCCAGCAGTTGCATCGAGCGCCAGGCCGATTGCCATGGAACGATGTGGTCTTCCTGCGTCGCGAGCAGATAGCTCGGCATGTCGACGCGTCCCAGATCGACGGGCGTTCCGCACATCGTGAGCTTGCCCGGCACGCGCAGATTGTTCTCCAGATACATGTTGCGCAAATACCAGCTATACATCGGACCGGGCAGGTTCGTCGTGTCCGCGTTCCAGTACAGCAGATCGAAAGCGGCCGGCTTGTTGCCTTTCAGGTAATTGTTCACGACGTACGGCCAGATCAGTTCATTGGCGCGCAGTGCCTGGAATACGAAGCCGAGTTCTTTCCCCGGATACAGGCCGCCGCGCCCGATCGTCCGTTCGCGCATCGACACGCCGAGTTCGTCGATGAACACGCCGAGGTCACCCGGGTCGCTGAAGTCGAGCAGTGCCGTCAGCAAGGTCACGCTGGCGACCGACTCGTCACCGTTCGCACGCATCACGGCCAGCGCCGACGACAGCATCGTCCCGCCGACGCACCAGCCCAACGTATTGACCTTGTCGGCACGCGTGATGGCGCGCGCGACTTCGATCGCCTTCATGACGCCCTCATCGAGATACGCGTCCCAGCGCGTGTCCGCCATGTCGGCGTCGGGATTGCGCCATGACACGATGAACACCGTGAGCCCCTGTTCGACGGCAAAGCGCACGAAGGAGTTGTCGGGCTGAAGATCGAGTATGTAGAACTTGTTGATGCAGGGCGGAACGATCAGCAGCGGACGCCGCGCGACGCTCGCCGTGAGCGGCGCATACTGGATCAGCTGGAACAGGTCGTTTTCGAACACCACGGAACCTTGCGATGCCGCGACGCTGCGGCCCACTTCGAATGCGCCTCGGTCGGTGATCGAAACGGCGCCTTGTTTCACGTCTTCGAGCAGATGCGTCAGGCCCGCGAACAAACTGCTGCCGCTCGATTCGAGCGCCTGCTGGATCACTTCCGGGTTGGTCGCGGCGAAATTCGCGGGGCTTGCGAGGTCGATGAACTGCCGAGTGAAGAAACGCAGCTTGTGCTTCTCTTTTTCGTCGAGCGTGCTTGCCTCGACGATGTCTGCAAGCATGCGCGAATTGATCAGATAGCTCTGCTTCAGCAGGCTATACCACGCATTGCTCGACCAATCTTTCGCGTGAAAACGCCGGTCGCCGCGCGCGGGCTCGACGACGGGTTCGGGCGCCGGAAGTGTTCCCGCGATGCCGCCGATCGCGCCGCTCCAAAGCGTGGTTTGCTGCTGCCAGCAGGTGACGCCCGCGCGCATGGCGGCGTCCAACGGAGCGGGCGTCGCGGGACATACTTCCTTGCCGTCGGCGTCGACCACGGTCATCGCGGACCCGCCTGCGACGGGCAACGACCGCCAGAAATTGAAGCCCGCAGTGAGCCACCCAGTTGCGAATTCGTTGGGCATACTAAATAACATCTTCATCTCGACCTCGCCCTCACCCGTTATCGACTGCGGATGCAGCGCGTTGCGAGGTCCGGCTGCTTCGTGCCGTCGGCATCACGATCGCGTCGCCGTCGATCACGACCTGGCCGCCCACCGTACACACCGTCGACAGCACGACGCGACGCTTTTCGGGGATCAGCTCCTTGATCGTCACTTCCGCCTGTACGGTATCGCCCGGACGCACGGGCGCCTTGAAGCGCAGGTTCTGGCCGAGATAGACCGTGCCCGGCCCAGGCAGGCGGCCCGCGATCGTGGCGGAGATGATGCTCGCGGTCAGCATGCCGTGCGCAATGCGTCCCTTGAACGGCGTGGTTTGCGCAAACTCCTCGTTGATGTGAACCGCGTTGATATCGCCCGACGCGCCGGCGAACAGCAGGATGTCCGCTTCCGTGATGGTCTTGGCAAAGCGTGCGCTCATGCCGGGTTGCAAATCTTCGAAGTCGTATCCGTTCAGTTCGTTCATGCTTTGTCCAGTGCGAAAAATGCGGGCGCGTGGCCTCGGTCGATCGGTCAGTGACGACATCGTAGAGTCGAGCGCTGCTGATTCGCGTGTCCGATCCTGCCTTTGCAGTGACAAACCATGCCATCGGCGATCGTCCCAAGTCGCGACGATCGCCGTGCCGCTCATGTCGCCTGACTATTGCGCCAGTTGCGCGGCGTCATATGGAATTGCGCAGTGAACCACTTGGTGAACGAACTTTGCTGCGAGTAGCCGAGCAACACCGAAACGCGTCCGATCGGATAGCGCGGGTTGCTCATGTAGCGTACGGCAAGCTCGCACCGCACTTCCTCGACGAGCTTCGAGAAGCTGGTATCCGCCGATTCGAGCTGGCGCTGCATGGTCCGCACGCTCAGATGCAAATGGCGCGCAACGAGATCGACGGTGGCCTGTTCGAGCGGCAGCAGCAGATAGATCGCCTTGCGCACTTCCAGCGAAGTCGAATCCGTCGTCGCGGCATTCAGCGAATCCGCGAGGCTTTCGGCATATCGCACCAGCTCGGGGTCGGCGGCGGGATTCGGAAAGTCGAGATCGGCGGCCGCGCACACGAACCCGTTGAAGTCGCTGCCGAACTGCAGCGGACAGCCGAAGAACCGTCGATGAAACGTCATGTCGGCGGGCGCGCCATGAACGAAATGGACAGCGCGCGGCTTCCAGTGGTCGCCGAGCAGCGCGCTGGAGTGGCGCGCGAGGACCGCGACGGCAAGCTCGATGGCCTGCCGCGTCGGCGTGCCCGGTTCGACGACGAGTTCCTCGCGGATGGTGACCGTCTCACCCGTGTCTTCGACGTAGACGGCGAGTGCTTCGTTAAGCAGATGCCGATATTCGGCGGCCGCCATCAAGACTTCGCGCAGCGTGCGTTTGTGCGCGAGCAGAACATTCACCACGCCTGTGCCGAACTTGTGCCGCGTTTCCGCCATCCGCAACGCTAGCGTGGGGCAGGAAGCCTTGTCAGCCGTGAATTCCAGCAACCGGCAACAGGCGGCGGCGGGCACGCGATCGTCCGGGTTGGCGAGCGCCGCCGCATCGATCCCGAACTGCTGCGCGAGCTCGGACGCATTCAGTCCGAGCGCGCGTGTCACGTCGAAGTAGCCGCTCATCGCCACAGAGCGCAACATGGTCGTCATTTCCGCTCTCCGTATGACGTTTTTCGCGGCGCCCGCGTTTCGCTTTCAGCGTACTTGGTGTTTTCACCGAGTGGCATCAAAGGCGAAATGATTGGCGCCCAATGACAAAAGTGTAGCGCGCAATTCCCGTACTGTTGCGGTTATGGGTTCGGTGCGCGCGAGGTTCGCAGCATCGGCCAGCCTTCCCCACACATTGGAGACAGAGATGCAGTTCCTCGACGATTCGTTGCACCCCGAGAATCAGGACAAGGTTGTCATTACGACGGCCCCGTATGGCCCCGAATGGATGCCGTCGGACTTTCCCGAAGATATCCCTGTGACGATGGATCAGCAGATCCAGAAGGCCGTCGATTGCTATAACGCCGGCGCCACCGTGCTGCACCTGCACGTGCGCGAACTGGACGGCAAGGGTTCGAAGCGCCTGTCGAAGTTCAACGAGCTGATCGCAGGCGTGCGCGCCGCGGTGCCCGACATGATCATCCAGGTGGGCGGCTCGATCTCGTTCGCGCCGGAAGACGAAGGTCAGGCCGCGAAGTGGCTGTCCGACGATACGCGTCACATGCTCGCCGATCTCGACCCGAAGCCGGACCAGGTGACCGTCGCGATCAACACCACGCAGATGAACATCATGGAGCTGCTTTATCCGGAGTATCTGGAAGGCACGTCGCTGTCGAATCCGGCGTTCATGGCGGCCTACAGCGAGATGACCGTGCCCGCGGGCCCGGCGTGGGTCGAGGAGCATCTGCGCCGCCTGCAGGCCGCGGGCATCCAGCCGCACTTCCAGCTCACGGGCATCCATGCGCTCGAAACGCTCGAGCGCCTCGTGCGCAAGGGCGTCTACAAGGGACCGCTGAACCTCACGTGGATCGGCATTGGTGGCGGCTTCGACGGCCCGAATCCGTTCAACTTCTTCAACTTCGTGCATCGCGCGCCGGACGGCTGCGTGCTCACGGCCGAATCGCTGCTGAAGAACGTGCTGCCGTTCAACATGATGGCGATGTCGATGGGCCTGCATCCGCGCTGCGGCATCGAAGACACGATCATCGACCAGCATGGCAACCGCTTTACGTCGGTGCAGCAGATCGAGCAGTGCGTGCGCGTTGCACGCGAACTCGGACGCGAGATCGCGACGGGCAAGGAAGCCCGCGACATCTACCGCATCGGCGTTCAATACGACTCGATCGACGAGACGCTCGCCGCCAACGGCATGGCGCCGAACCGCGAGACAGGTGTGAGGAATCTGCCGCTGCGCGCGGCGTGATGACAAGGCAGTACCCATAAGCGGCTGTGCCGTCTGCGGGCAGACGCAGCCGCAATCGAACGAGACATGCAGGAGACAAATCATGCTGATGCAGCATGCCGAGCCCACAACGGGCGATATTTCCGCCACACGAACGGACGTGCGCGCCTATGCGTGGATAGTCTTTGCGCTGACCGTCGGATTGCTGCTTTCCGACTACATGTCGCGGCAGGTGTTGAATGCCGTATTTCCGCTGCTCAAGAGCGCATGGCATCTGTCCGACACGCAGCTGGGCTCGCTCAGCAGCGTGGTCGCGCTGATGGTGGGCGTGCTCACGTTTCCGCTGTCGGTGCTGGCGGATCGCTGGGGCCGCGTGAAGAGCATCGTGCTGATGGCGACGATGTGGAGTCTCGCGACGCTCGGCTGCGCGATCTCGACCAACTACGGCGAGATGCTGCTGGCGCGCGCCTTTGTCGGCATCGGCGAGGCGGCATACGGCAGCGTTGGAATCGCCGTCGTCCTGAGCATTTTTCCGGCGCGGTTGCGTGCCACGCTCACGGGCGCCTTCATGGCGGGCGGCGCGTTCGGCTCGGTGCTGGGCATGGCTGTGGGCGGCGCGGTGGCGGCTCACATGGGTTGGCGCTGGGCATTCGGCGCGATGGCGGTGATGGGGATCGCGCTGGTGATCGTCTACCGGTTCGTCGTCACTGAAAAGCGTCTGGCGCCACTGCAGCCCGCAAGCGTGAGCCGGCACGAAGAAGGACTTGGCGTGCGCATGAGCTTTCGCACGCTGATGAAGGGACTGTTCTCGACGAAGTCCGTGGTGTGCGCGTACGTGGGCAGCGGCATTCATCTGCTCGTGCCCGCCGCGCTCTGGGCATGGATGCCGAGCTTCCTGAACCGCTACTACGCGATGCCCGCCGGCAAGGCGGCCACGACGGCGGCGTTGTTCGTGCTGGTGACGGGCCTCGGCATGGTGGTGTGCGGCAACCTGGCAGACCGGCTCAGCAAGCATGGGCGGGAGAGAAAGTGGACAGCCGCGATCGCCTTCTGCCTGACGTGTTTCGCGTTGCTCGCGATCGGCTTTTGTCTGCCCGCCGGCCCGCTGCAACTCATGCTGATCGGCGCGGGCATGTTCTTCAGCGCCGGCGCGACGGGTCCGTCGGGCGCAATGGTGGCGAACCTCACGCCGCCGTCGATTCACGCCTCGGCGTTCGCGACGTTGACACTGGCGAACAACCTGCTGGGTCTCGCGCCTGCCGCTGTGCTCACGGGTGTGATCGCCGATCGCATCGGCTTGCTTGGCGCGCTGCAGTTCGTTCCCGTTGCGCCCCTTGTCGCGGCCGTCGCGTTCTATATCGGCAAGCGCAGCTATACGGGCGACCTGGATCGTCTGAACGCGCTGCGCGGCGAGGCGCGCAACTGACAACGAATGTGCAGTACGAGTAAAGGATAGGAGATTCAACCATGGCAAAAGCAGTGCGTTTTCATGAAACGGGCGGCCCCGAAGTCCTTCGCTACGAGGACGTCGAAGTCGGCGAGCCGGGGCCCGGACAGGTCCGTCTGCGCCACGAGGCGGTGGGCCTGAACTTCGCCGACACCTATTTCCGCAGCGGCCTGTACCCGGTGCCGCTGCCCGCCGGAATGGGCGTCGAAGCGGCGGGCGTGATCGAGGCGATCGGCCCGGATGTGACGAACCTGGCCGTCGGCGATCGCGTGACCTACACGGGCTTCATCAACACGCTTGGCGCATACAGCACCGAGCGCGTGATTCCGGCGGCGCCGCTGATCAAGCTGCCGGACGCAATTTCTTGTGAGACGGCGGCGGGCATGACGATGCGCGGTCTGACGGCGGCGTATCTGATGCGCCGCATCCACGACTTCAAGCAAGGCGACACGATCCTGCTGCACGCGGCAGCGGGCGGCGTGGGGCTGATCGTCTCGCAATGGGCGAAGCTGATGGGCCTGACCGTGATCGGCACGGTCTCGACGGAAGCCAAGGGCGAAGTGGCGCGTGCACACGGCTGCGACCATATCGTCTACTACGGCCGCGAAAACGTGGCCAAGCGCGTGCGCGATCTGACGGATGGCGTCGGCGTGAACGTCGTGTTCGACAGCGTCGGCAAGGATACTTTCGAGGCCTCGCTCGATTCGTTGAAGCGCCGCGGCCTGATGGTCTGCGTCGGCACCGCGTCGGGCCCGATTCCGCCGTTCAATCCGCAGCTGCTGGCGATCAAGGGCTCGTTGTACATGACGCGTCCGGCGCTTGCCGACTACATCGCCGACCCTGCCGAGAAGAACGACCTTGCTGGCGAGATCTTCGGGCACATCGCCGCGGGCCGTATCAGGATCGAACTCAACCAGCGCTATGCGCTCGAGGACGCGGCGCAAGCACACCGCGATCTCGAATCGCGCAAGACGACGGGTTCATCCGTCTTTGTGGTGTAAGGAGCGAATCATGCGAGTCGAACAACTGACCTGCGCGATCGGCGCTGAACTGACGGGCGTCAATCTCGCCGACGCGATCCACGACGACGGTCTTTTCGCCGAAATCCGCGCGGCGCTGCTTCAGCATCGCGTGCTGTTTCTACGCGACCAGGACATCACGCGCGCGCAGCACGTTGCGTTTGCGCGCCGCTTCGGCGAACTGGAAGACCATCCCGTCGCGGGCAGTGATCCCGAGTATCCCGGTCTCGTGCGCATCTACAAGAATCCGGATCAGCCCAACGATCGGTACGAAAACGCCTGGCATGCGGACGCCACCTGGCGCGAAGCGCCGCAATTCGGCGCCGTGCTGCGCTGCCTCGAGTGTCCGCCCGTCGGCGGCGACACGATGTGGGCGAACATGGTGCTCGCCTACGAGAACCTGCCGCAGCACGTGAAGAGCCAGATCGCCGATCTGCGCGCCCGCCACAGCATCGAGGCGAGCTTCGGCGCGGCGATGCCCGCCGACAAGCGCCTCGCGCTGAAAGCGCAATTCCCGGACGCCGAGCATCCCGTTGTGCGCACGCATCCTGAAACGGACGAGAAGGTGCTGTTCGTGAATGCGTTCACCACGCACTTCACCAACTATCACACGCCGGAGCGCGTGCGTTTCGGGCAGGACGCGAATCCCGGCGCTGGCGATCTGCTGCGCTATCTCGTGAGCCAGGCGTACATCCCCGAGTACCAGGTGCGCTGGCGCTGGCGGAAGAACAGCATCGCGATCTGGGACAACCGCAGCACGCAGCACTATGCGGTGATGGACTACGCGCCGTGCCATCGCAAGATGGAGCGCGCGGGAATTATCGGCGACAAGCCGTATTGATCGCGAGGGCAAGGTCGTCGTCATGACACTCGATAGCACACCGACTGTTCTGATCGTGCCGGGTTTGCGCGATCACGTCGCGGAGCACTGGCAAACGCGGCTGGAGCGCACGCTGCCGAAGGCGGTGTCCGTCGCGCCGCTGGAGCACGACAAGCTGAGCCGCGCCGCGCGCGTGGCGGCGCTCGATGCCGCCGTGGCCCGCATCGACGGCCCGGTGATCCTGGTCGCGCACAGCGCAGGCGTGATGATCACCGTGCATTGGGCGCAGCAACACCGCCGCAAGATTCACGGCGCGCTGCTCGCCGCGCCCGCCGATCTCGAACAGCCGCTGCCCGCGGGTTACCCGGACATCGATACGCTCGCCGAAAACGGCTGGCATCCCGTGCCGCGCAGACGCCTGCCGTTTCCGAGCATCGTCGGCGCGAGCCGCAACGATCCGCTTGCGCGCTTCGAGCGCGTGACGGACATGGCGTATGACTGGGGCAGCCGCCTCGTCGACCTGGGCGAGGTCGGTCATCTGAACCCCGCTGCGGGCTTCGGCGAATGGCCGATGGCGAAGACGCTGATTCAGCAGCTGATCTGACGCAACCGTTTATTGGCAACGAAAGGAACCTGCGATGACACGTCAGGTAGAGGTAGGTATTGCCGGCGAAATCGCGGGTGGCCAGCGCAAGCTGGTGTTCGTCGAGGGCCGCAGCGTCGTGCTCTTCAACATCGAAGGCACGATCCACGCGATCGACGCCGCGTGTCCCCACAACGGCGCATCGCTCGCCAGTGGCCGGCTCGACGGCTGCGTGCTGAGCTGCCCCGCGCACGGACTGCGCTTCGACGTTCGAACGGGCTGCATGGCGGGCGCAGCCGGCCTGAATCTGGTCCGGTACGCCGTCGCGACGGTGGACGCGAAACTCGTCGTGACGCTCGACGAACAGGGCGCGATGCGCCCGGAAGCAACAGAGGACAGCGCGGTGCAACACTGCGCGAGCAATCGGGAGAAGCAGAAATGCAAGGTTTGATGATGCAGCAGCCGCTGCTGGTCGCATCGTTGCTGATGCATGCGGAACGCCATCATGGCGGGCAGGAAATCGTGTCGCGGCGGGTCGAAGGCGACATTCACCGCTACACGTATCGCGATCTCGCGTGCCGTGCTCGGCGCATGGCCAATGCGCTCGCGGCCCTCGATATAGCGCGCGGAGACCGCGTCGCGACGCTCGCGTGGAATGGCTACCGGCACATGGAGCTGTACTTCGCGGCGTCGGGTTCCGGCGCCGTGCTGCACACGCTCAATCCGCGTCTGCATGTCGATCAGCTCGCCTACATCATCGAACACGCCGAGGACCGCGTCATATTTTTCGACTTGACGTTCCTTGCGCTGATCGAGAGCGTCGCGCCGCGCGTCAAGAGCCCGAAGATTTTCGTCGCCATGACGGATCGGGCGCACATGCCGCAGGCGCACAGCCTGTCGACGATGCTGTTGTGCTACGAAGA
Organism: Burkholderia sp. E7m39; assembly: GCA_001319865.1. GTDB lineage: Bacteria > Pseudomonadota > Gammaproteobacteria > Burkholderiales > Burkholderiaceae > Paraburkholderia > Paraburkholderia bengalensis. Next base: position 51,754 of record BBSL01000227.1, read on the forward strand.
CCTGATCGACCTGCACGATGACGCGTTCGAGTGGCCACTGCTCGACGAGAACAGCGCGTCGTCGCTGTGCTACACGTCGGGCACGACGGGCCATCCGAAGGGCGTGCTGTACAGCCATCGGTCGACGGTCCTTCACACGTACGCGGCGGCGTTGCCCGATTCGCTGAACTGCTCGGCGCGCGACGTGATTCTGCCCGTCGTGCCGATGTTCCATGTGAACGCGTGGGGGCTGCCGTATATCGCCTGCATGGTCGGCGCGAAGCTGGTGTTTCCGGGGCCGGCGCTCGACGGCAAGTCGCTTTACGAACTGATCGAAGGCGAGCGCGTCACGCTGTCGGCGGGCGTGCCGACCGTCTGGCAAGGGCTGCTCACGCACGTCGACACGATCAAGGGTGCGTTTTCCTGCATGCGTCGCACGATCGTAGGCGGCGCACCCTGCACGACGGCGATGACGGCGGAGTTCAGGGAACATCATCGCGTCGAGGTATTGCACGCGTGGGGCATGACGGAGCTGAGTCCCGTCGGCACCGTGTGCAGTCTGAAGGCTCATCAGTTGACGCTGCCCATCAGCGAACGGTACGCCGTTCTGGCGAAACAGGGACGCTCGGTGTTCGGCATCGACATGAAGATCGTCGGCCCGGACGGCGAAGCGCTGCCGTGGGACGGCAAGGCCGCCGGCGATCTGATGGTGCGCGGGCATTGGGTCGCACAGCAGTACTTCGGCAACGACGGCGCGCGCACGCTGCGCGACGGCTGGTTTCCGACGGGCGACATCGCGAAGATCGACGCCGACGGCTTCATGCAGATCACCGACCGCAGCAAGGACGTCATCAAGTCCGGCGGCGAATGGATCAGCTCGACCGATATCGAGAACGTCGCGTGCCTGCACCCCGACGTCGCGACGGCTGTGTGCATTGCCGCGCGTCATCCGAAATGGGACGAACGGCCGCTGCTGCTGATCGTCAGGAAGCCGGGCAGCGGGCTGGATGCGGATGGTCTGCTTGCCTTCTTCGACGGTCGCGTGGCGCGCTGGTGGAAACCCGATGCCGTGGTTTTCGTGGATACCGTGCCCATGGGCGCGACGGGCAAAGTACTCAAGAACCAGTTAAGAGAGCAGTTCGCGGATTTTTATCTGACGGCATAAGACGTGAAGCAGGATCTGAGAGACGCAGTTCGTTAAATCAACGTTCAAATAATCAGCCGGAATCGCCCGGCACCGAGTAACTGGAGGAGACTAAATGAAAATGAAGTTAGGCTGCGCGGCGGCGCTGGCGTTATGCGCCACGGCTGCCCACGCGCAAACGTCGGTCACGCTTTATGGCGTACTCGATACCGGCTTTCTGTACCAGAGCACATCCGCTGCGACGTTTCAGCCGCATGCGCCGAATCTGGGCCACACGTATCAGATGAAGGACGGCGGCATCTACGCGAGCTTCTGGGGGCTGAAGGGATCGGAGGACCTCGGCGGCGGCTACAAGATCAACTTCAAGCTGCAAGGCGTATTCAACACGACGAACGGCAGGTTCGGCCTGTCCGATACGCCCGGCACGACGGCGATCTTCAACCAGTTCGCGACGGTCGGCGTGTCCAGTCCGTACGGCACGTTCGACGCCGGCCGGCAGATCATCCCGATGATCTACGCGATGGCTGAAACCGATGTGCGCGGCGCACAGTACTTCGGCAGTATCCTGACCGCCTGGCTCGGCATCAATCAGGCGGCGGGATGGCCGGGCACCAGCACTAACGCGCCGATCGGCGCGCTTTATGACAGCAATGCGCTCGTCTATAACTCGCCGAAGTTCTATGGTGCATCGGTCGCGCTCGAATATGCGCCGGGCGGCGTGGGTGGCCAGTTCCAGGGCGGCACGCGCGAGTCGGCCGTGCTCAAGTATTCGAACTACGGCTTGAATCTTTCGGCGGTCTATTACAACGGACACGATACCAATCCGTTCCCGTTGACGTATCCTGCCGCGCCCGCCGTGCCCGCAACCGGTCTTGCGAATAACCGCTTCTATTATTTCGGCGCGATGTACACCATCAGCGGATTCTCGTTCTCCGCGTCGTACGCGATCGGCAAGAATCCGGCGCATAGCAATACCGCGGACTTCGAAATGGCGTCGGGCGGCCTGGGTTATCAATTCAGTCCGCGTTTCAAGGTCACGTCGGGCTATTACTACCTGAAGGACAAGAACAATTCTTCGAATCATTCCAGCGAATTCGCCATTGGCGCGGAGTACAACCTGTCGCAGAGAACCAAGGCTTATGCGCAGGTCGGATATGTCGACAACAAGGGAACCATGAACCAGACGATCATCTATGGCGCACCCGTCGCGCCGGGTGTGTCGACGACGGCTGCGATGCTCGGCATTCGCCACACGTTCTGATTTTCGATCGGCCTCAACGGAGTACACATGAAAACGATTTATACAGTTGGGCTGGTGTTCGCCGCCTTGATCATTTCGACGTCGATGGACGTGCTGGCGCAGCCCCAGTCGGCCAGCACGCCGGCAAGCGCCGCCGACGCATCCGCTACGTCCGCGCCCGTCAGCGGACGGAAGGCGGATCGCGCGCTGCGCCGGGCGGTGTATGCCGCCATCGTGAAGCAAAAGGACATCAATGCCGGCGATATCAGCGTCATTGCCAAAAATGGCGCGGTGACATTGAATGGCACGGTGACGGATGCGTCCCAGATCGACCGGGTCGTGCAGATCGCGAAGGGCGTGCCGGGCGTGACGTCCGTGACCAACAAGCTGGGCGTGAAGAAGCCCTTTGGGCAGATGTAAATCGCGACGCATTGGTGCAGGAGGCGAGGGGCGCGTGGCCGCTTTGCGGATTCAATATGGTCTATAACTCAATCGTATTGAGCCGCGCCCCGGGCACGACGAATGTACTTCAGGCGGCAACGAGAAACCTATAGCCGTTCCGAACGGCGGCAAGCGCCCGATGTGGCCGACGCAACCGATGGGCGCCGCGACCGCGACTGCCGACTTCATGCGCCGGGAAAGCTGTTGAGTATTCGCCAGGTACTTCAGGAAAACTATCGCGCGGAACTCAACAAGTGGACGCGCGATGACGTACTGATCGATTTTGGCCGTCCTTTCGAGACGTCCTATTTCCGCATGATGAAGCGCGAAGTATGGTCATACCGTTACGTCGAGAACAACGTGAATGACCTGATCTTCAACTTCTACGAAATCTCGCTGGTGCGGGCGGCGATGTCGGGCATGCGCTGTACTTCGAATCAAGGCGTAAGACGTGAAGGATTCACTACCAGGTGAACGTTGCACCGAATAGACTGAGATGGAACGCGCGAGCAGAAAGGGGATTCTCATGAACACACTCATCAAGCGTCGTATGTCGTTCATCACGGCAGCTGCGCTGCTATGTTGTCAGGCGATCGTGCAGGCTCAGCCCGTCGCCTATCCGGCCAAGGGGCAAAGCGCGCAGAAACAGCAGCAGGACCAGAGCGCATGCGCGTCGTGGGCAAAATCGCAGACGGGCGTCGATCCTGCCGCGGTGGCTGCAACGCCTCCGCCGCCGTCCGGCCCGGCTGTCGGTGGCGGCGAGCGGGTTGGCGGAGCAGCGCGCGGCGCTGCCGGCGGCGCTGTGATCGGCGCGATTGCCGGCGACGCGGGCAAGGGTGCCGCGATTGGTGCCGCCGCCGGAACCATGGGCGGCGGAATGCGTGCGCGCCAGAACCAGCGCGCGCAGCAGGCCAATGCCGAGACGCAGAAGCAGAACGCCATGGGCGCATTCAACCAGGCCTATTCTGCGTGCATGAGCGGCCGCGGCTACACGATGCACTGAGCGCAAGCTCCGCCGACGGCGTGTATTCGACGCGTTCGTGATTCGCTAGAAGCTCATCGCGAATCCGAAGGACACGCCGTGCACGTTGTTGCCGAACACGTAGCGCACCATCGCGCGCGTGCGCGTGATGATGACGGGATATCTGCTGCTGTCGAGTTCGAGGCCGACGCCCAATGACGTCAGATCGTTGAAGCCCAGCACACCCGCGCTATCGCCGAAGTAGTGCGAGTAAGCGGCTTCGAGCACGTAGCGCACGGGCCGGTCGAGTGCGTGAAGACCCGTTGGCGCGCGCCAGCGGGTCCACAGGCTGACCTGTTGCGCCGTGGCGGAACCCTGAACGGCCTCCGATGATCCGCCGAAACTGCGCAGATAGATATCCGTCGCGCGAAGTTCCGCGTCGATTTCGTAGTTCTCGCGGTAATGCTCGAAGTCGAGCATCAATGATCCGCCATAACCGTAGGCGTCGAGCGAGCCGTTCTCGAGGAATTGCAGGTTGCTGTCCGTCACGCGATTGAAGATGGACTGCCCCACTTTCAGATCGCTCGACACCCGTCCGATCGTACCGTTGAGGATCGGACGGAGGACGAGTTCGTTGGTGATATGGAAATCCCACCCCAAGCCGACGGTGCCGCTAAACGTATTCCATTTCGTGGGGACGGCGCGCTGCTCGGAGCCATCGGATGCAACGAAGATGGGATCATACCGGCTATAGGCCAGCGTGCCTTCCATATATAACGGAAACGATTTGCTGAGCGTGAAGCCGCCGCCCAACTGCGTCTGGCCGAACCCGGGATTACCCGTGGTGCCGTTGTTGACGGACAGATTGCTGGTGGTGACGTCGGGCACCGTCGTGTACGTCATGACTGCCAGCACGGCGTCCGCGTGCTTTTTCACATTGCCGCCGACGATAGACGGGTTCGACAATGCCTGTGCATTCGATGCGCCCGGCAGCAAGGCGGCAATCAGCGCGATGCATGTTGCAAGCGGCCAGGCTTGCAAAGTCTTCTGCCAACCATCAGAAGACGGAAGGCAATGATGCCAGTGATGCAGTAGAGCGAGAACGGCGGTGTGTCGACCCCGCATAGAACACTCCTTCTTGTGGAGGGTTGTTCGCACTTCCATTGCTATCGGTCAAAACCACGCGGGGCCGCAGGTTAGATCTGAAAAGCACGACGTGGCGGGTGTACAAAGCGCCTTGCGGCAATGGCTTGCATGATCCATTTTCCGCTTTGCATGAAACCTGTTGACGGTACCAGGCAGGACGATCTTTTGATCGTAGGAAACTTTCGCGTTCACCAAAAAGCGAGATGACCACTGCCTGTTCGTCGGTCGGATCATTTAAAAACGATTCCTGTTCAGGGGCGGCTGCTTCCATTTTCAGAATTCATTCGCTGAACATCACCTTGTCATTCAGCGCGTTTGTGGTCCGTGTTGCACCAGACCGTCTCATTCGAATGGTGCAACTTTCACCTTCATGGAAAAGAAGCGGCTTAGTGCCTATAGTATCCATGCATGGCTGAATGCATACTATAGTGGCGCGGTGTGGCTTTGGCCATCGTCTTTTCTCTGGCTTGGCATGCTGCTGAAACACGTATTCCAGACGGCGCAGGTGCGCTGACGGTCCGTCCTGCCACCCTGCGAATCAGCGCTGGCAATCTATCTGAAGCGCGTTGTCGGCGTAACAAGACAGTCTCTTGTGAGGAGGCACGGGATGTTGCCTACCGCGATCACGCAACGCACGTTGTCAAGAGAGTTGCTCGATGTCCTGATCCGTGCCGGACTCATCGCAGTTCTGGCCGTTTTCTGTTTCCGGATCTTTTTCCCATTCTTCAATCTGATGGTCTGGGCCGTCATTCTCGCGGTGACGCTGTATCCGCTGCAGACGATGCTCAGAGGACCGCTTGCCGGCAAGGACGGATTGATTGCGACGCTGATCATTCTTGTGGCGTTCGCTGTCATTCTCGTGCCGACCTATCTGCTTGGCGTCGCCGTGGCCAGTTCGATCGAACGCGCGATGGCGGTATTTCGCAGCGGCAGCTTCCGCATTCCGCCGCCTGCCGAGTCGGTGGCGGCCTGGCCTCTGGTGGGCCAGCGCATTTACGACTTCTGGGCGCAGGCTTCGACGGATCTCACGGGCCTCGCGCAAAAATTCGCGCCGCAACTCAAGGAGGTCGGTCTCGGGGTGCTCGGCATGGTCACGGGGCTCGGTGCGGGGCTGCTGGTGTTCTTCTTCGCGCTGATCGTCGCCGGCATTCTGATGGCGCACGGCGAAAAGGGCTATCGCAGCACGGTGCAGATCGCATCGCGCATTTCCGGACCCGACAACGGCCCGCAAATCGCCGATCTGTGCACGTCCACCATTCGCGCGGTGGCTCAGGGCGTCGTGGGAATCGCGTTCATCCAGATGCTGCTGATCGGCGTCGCGTTCATCGTGATGGGCATTCCCGGCGCGGGGCTGCTGGCGCTCGCCGTGCTGCTGATCGGCATCATGCAGCTGCCGGCCACATTGATTACTGTTCCCGTCATTATCTTCGTGATCGTTACGCGCGGCGTAGACACGGCGACGGTGATCTTCTCGGTCTATGTCTTCGTCGCCGGTCTCGCCGACAACGTGCTCAAACCGCTGCTGCTGGGGCGAGGCGTCGCCGTGCCGATGCCCGTCGTACTGATCGGGGCGCTCGGCGGCATGGTGACGGGCGGCGTGGTCGGGCTCTTCATTGGTCCCGTGATGCTCGCGGTGGCCTATCAACTCTTCTGGCGATGGGTCAGGGATCAGCCGGAGGCCGTGCAGTGCCAGAAACAGAACCGGCCTTGACGCCGCGGGGACGACGCCGTGCCACCTGTAATGAGTCGATGCGGGGCGGCGCTGGTCGGGGCGGGTTGCATCATCGGAGGATTTGCCGCGCTGAGCGGTTGCATGCGCGTGGGGCCTGACTTTCAGCCGCAGCACGAGCGCTGGAGCGAACAATGGACCAGCGCATCGATCGAGCAGGTCACGCAGCAGGCCGCGCAACCCGATGTGCGCCAATGGTGGC
>BBSL01000228.1 GCA_001319865.1 Burkholderia sp. E7m39
ACAACAGGCGGCGCGGCGCTCGCTCGCGCTCGCCAACACGATCTACCGCGAAGGCTATTCGGACTTCCAGCGCGTGCTCGATGCGCAGCGCGCGCTGTTTGCGCAGCAGGATGCGTACGTCGTTAACCGCAGCAATGCGGCAGGTAGTCTGATCGCGCTGTACAAGGCGCTGGGCGGCGGCTGGTCCACGCAGCAGCCGCTCGTCGATGCCGCGACCCGCCAGCAGATGCAGCGGCGCACCGACTGGGGCGATCTGCTGAACGACGCCAGTGTGTCATCGGGCGCAGCAGCGCCTGCGGAGGGCGGCTCCCGATGAGCGAAACGGCGGAAACGTCCCGTCCCGCGACCACGCCGTCGCCGCCACCCGATCCTTCGGGCGCGGCGGTGAAGTGGATCGTCGGCGCGATCGTCGTTAGCCTGATCTGGTATCTGCTTGCCGACCGCCTGACGCCCTATACGCAGCAGGCGCGCGTGCAGGCCTATGTGATCCCGGTCGCTCCCGAAGTATCGGGCCGGGTGGTGCGCGTGCTCGTGCAGAACAACCAGCAGGTGAAGGCCGGCGACGTGCTGTTCGAAGTCGATGCCGACTCGTACCGCATCGCAGTCGATCGCGCTCAGGCGGACCTCGAGACGACGCGCGGCCAGGTCGGCGCGAGCACGGCGGGCATCGATTCGGCGCTGGCGTCGTTGCGCGCGGCCATCGCGAACGAGGTCAAGGCGCGCCAGGACAGCGACCGGCTCGAGCGGCTTTATCGGGAAGACGAGGGCACCGTGTCGCTGCGCCGGCTGGAGGTGGCGCGCGCGACGCACGAGCAGGCGCAAAGCCAGGTGGCCGCCGCGCGCGCGGAAGTCGAACGCGCACGCGAGCAGCAGGGCGGCAGTCACGACGCCGGGAATGCGCAGATGCGCAGCGCCGCCGCGACGCTCGCGAAGGCCGAACTCGATCTGGCGAACACGAAAATCAAGGCGCGCACGGGCGGCGTCATCACGGATCTCAGCACGGAGGTCGGTCAATTCGCAGGGGCGGGCAAGCCCGTCATGACGTTGATCGCGATCCACGATGTGTGGATCAGTGCGGATATGACCGAGAACAACCTCGGACGCCTGCGCCCCGGCACGCCCGTGGCGATCGTGCTGGATGCGCTGCCCGGCGAGGTCTTCGAAGGCAGGGTCCGCAGCATCGGATACGGCGTGAGCGTCGGGCAGAGTACGCCGCCCGGCAGTTTGCCCACCGTGCAGAACAGCCGCGACTGGCTGCGTCCCGCGCAGCGCTTTCCCGTCATCGTCGAGTTCAATGCCGATGAGCGCGCGCGTCTGCGCAGCGTTCGCGTGGGCGGGCAGGCCGAAGTGATGGCGTTTCCGAGCCAGGGCAATCCCCTCAACGTGCTGGGGCGCCTGTTCCTGCGCGTGATGAGTTACGTGTCGTACCTCTACTGACGACGCCCATGGAAAACGCGCTCCGGATTCCCGCGCGACGCGCGCTGCGCATGGCGACAGCAACGGCGCTGTGCGTCGCGATCAGCTTCGCGCTCGATCTGTCGATACCCGTCGTCGCGCCCGTGTTCGCCGCGTTTCTGGCAACCCAGAACCGTCCTCTGTCGTTGCGCGAAGGCGCGGCGCTCACGCTCGTCGTCCTGTTCACCACGGGCAGCGGCCTGCTTCTCGTTCCATTGCTGCGTCATTACGCGGCAGCGGGCGTGATGATCGTCGGGCTGTTGCTGTTCTTCGCGTTTCGCTACGGATTGCGCAGCGGCAACAATCTCGTCGCGACGTTTCTCGCCGCCGGGTTGACGATGATTTCCGCTGCCGGCACGGCGAACTTCGCGTTGGCCGTCACGGTGGTGGGCGCACTGGTGAACGGGCTCGTGCTGGCCGTGCTGGTGTCGGCGCTGACTCACCTGCTGTTTCCCGAACGGCCGGACGCCGCGAAGCGACCCGGCAAGCGCACGATGCCGGAGCGCGAAGCGATGCGCGTCGCGTGGCGCGCCGCGTTCGTCGTGATGCCCGCCTATCTGCTGGCGACGACCGATCCCGCGAGCTACATGCCGATCATCATGAAAGCAGTGAGCCTCGGACGGCAAAGCTGCACGACGACAGCCCGCAGTGCGGCCCGCGATCTGATCGGCTCGACGCTGCTCGGCGGTGCGCTGGCCATCTCGTTCTGGTTTGCGCTCCGGCTGTTCGTGCACGTGTGGATGTTCTTCCTATGGATGCTGCTGTTCGGCCTGCTGGTGGGGCGCAAGATCTACGGGCTGAGCCGCACGCGCTACCCGGCAGGCTTCTGGTTGAACAGCCTCGTCACGATGATCATCCTGCTCGGCCAGTCCGTGCAGGACAGCGTAGCGGGGAAAGACGTCTACACCGCATTCGCGATACGCATGGGACTCTTTTTGGCCGTCACGGCATATGCCTGTCTGATGCTGCTGGTATTCGAGCGACGCAGCCGCGCGGGATGACACGCCATGCGGCAGTCGTCCGATGGCCGAGCGCGTCCGGGATAATCTGCGGGAAGTCTGTTTTCACGGGATTGATCGTTGACGCCAGCGCGCGCGGCTCAATGCCGGGGTCCGCCGTGTTCCGCGTCTTCCGAGCCGCTGCCGTATTTCGCGATGTAGTCGTCCACGGCACTGCCTACCGTGGGGTGAAAGCGCGTATCGCCGATCGTCTCGACAAGCTCGAAACGGATCAGCTTGTCGCGCACGGGGTCCTTCATTTCGGCGAAGTGCAACGCGATGCCGCGATCCCTCAGTATCCGCACCAGTTCGCGCAACATGTCGGCGGAGGTCACGTCTACGCTGGTCACGGGCTCGGCTGCGACGACGACTCGTTTGACGGGCGTCGGCGAGTGCTCGATGGCGTCGAGCAGGCGCTGCTGGAACAGTTCGGCGTTCGCGAAGAAGAGGGGTGCATCCCAGCGAAACAGCAGCAGCCCCGGAATCTGCACGGCGTTCGGATAGCGAGTGACGTCGTGAAAGCCGCGCAGGCCTTCCACTCGACCGAGCACCGCGAAATGCGGCCGCCAGCCGTCCCACAGGAACTCGATCACCGCGATCACCACGGCCATGCAGATGCCGGGAATCGCGCCGAACACGGCAACGCCGACGAAGCACGCAACCGACAGCCAGAATTCCCACTGCTGGATGCGATAGATCCGCTTGAGGTCGGCTATTTCGAACAGGCCGATGGCCGCCGCGATCACGACGGCGGCAAGCGCGCTGTTTGGCAGATACCGCATCAGATTCGGGGCCGCGACCAGCAGCGCCGCGACGGCGAGCGCGCCGACCACGCCCGTCAGCTGCGTCCTCGCGCCCGCCGCTTCGGCCACGGGCGTGCGCGACGAACTGCTGCTGATCGGAAATCCCTGAAAGAATCCCGTCACGAGGTTGGCGGCGCCCAGGCCCACCATCTCCTGGTTCGGATCGACGCGAGTCTGGAACCGCGCGGCGAAGGTGCGCGACAGCACGCTGGTGTCCGCGAACGAGATCAGCGCGACGGCACAGCCGCCCAGCACAATCTTGACGAGATCCGCGTTGGTCGCCCAGGGCACTGCAAAAACAGGCAGCCCCTGCGGAATCGTGCCGAGCACCTTGACACCGACGCTATCCAGTCTGAACACGGTCACGCAAAGCGTCGCCAGCACGACGGCGAGAAGAATGGTGGGAAATTTCCTGAAACGCTTGAGCAGCAGGATCAGCACGAGCGTTCCCGCGCCCACGGCAAAGCTGTACCAGTTCGCGCGGCCGGCTGCGATGGCGCGGCCAAGGTTCAGCAGATCGCGGATCGGTCCTTGATCCTCGATCGAAATGCCGAACAGTTTCGGCAACTGGCTGATCAGCACGGTCAACGCGATGCCGTTCATGTAGCCATAGCGAATCGGCTTGGATAGCAGTTCGGTGATGAAGCCTAGCCGCAACAGCCCCATCACGATGCAGAAGAGGCCGGACACGACGGCCATCATGCTGGCCACTGACACGGCGCGCACGGGGTCGTTTCCCGCGATCTGCACGACGACGGCCAGAATCGGCGCTGCGAGGGCCGAGTCAGGACCGAGCACGAGAATACGGCTAGGACCGAACACGGCATAGACGAGCAGCGCGACGATGGTTGCGTAGAGCCCGTAGACGCCGGGCACGCCCGACGCCTCCGCGTAGGCGACGCCGACGGGCACGAGCATGGTGGTCAATACCAGGCCCGCCGTCAGATCCTGCGGCAGCCAGGCGGGTTGGTACTCCTTGAGCACGGCGAGCCCTGGCAGCCAGCGCAACCATCGCGGCGCTCCCGTCGCGGTGTGCACGTGCTCAGGAATGGGTTGACGGGATTGCATGTCGGTTGCGTCCCTCGAAGGTACGGCATGGCGGCGCGCGCTACGGGTGCTGCCTCTGCTTGCAAGAATAGTTGAGATGCGCTGGCGACAGTAGGAATGGTTTGCGCTATCCGCACTGGACCAAAGTCCAATACCGGCGACAAACCGCGTTGCCTAGACTGAAAAACGGCATGTCGCGCGCGGGTCGCTACCGGGGCGTGCGAACGCGAAGACATCGCCGCCATCGGATGAGGTTTCTTTTACGGCTTGTATCGTGATGGCCGGCTTGCCCCTTCGCGTCGAAAGAAGCAAAGAGCCGCGGCGGCGATGCGGGGCAGGAGTACTGCGAACGCAGTCTTCTATCGCCGCCACTGGCGGTTCGGGAGGGTCGATCATGGCGCGCCTCTTGAAGTGCAGTGCGGCGGTGTTGTCGGCCTGCCTTGCGTTGGCGGCGACCGTGTCCGCCGATGTGCGTGCGGCCGACGGCGCAACGCTCGCCCAGATTCGCGCGCGCGGATCGGTTCGATGCGGCGTGAGCGAAGGCATTCAGGGATTCTCTGTCAAAGACGGTTCAGGGCAATGGTCAGGCCTCGATGTCGATTTCTGCCGGGCCGTGGCCGCCGCCGCGCTGGGCGATTCAGCGAGAGTGGTCTACGTGCCGCTCAGGGCGTCGGCGCGATTTCCTGCGCTGTATCAAGGCTCGGTCGACCTGCTCGCGCGCAACACGACGTGGACGCTGCTTCGTGAAGCAACGCTCGACGTCCAGTTCGCCGGCATCCTCTATTACGATACGCAGGCTTTTTTGGTGCGCCGGCCGGGCGGCGCGCAATCGGCGGCGGGCCTCAAAGGCGCGACCGTCTGCGTTGAAAAAGGTACGTCGAGCGAACTACATCTGCGACAGTATTCCGCCGACCATCAACTGGATATCCAGCCCCTGTCGTTCAACTCCGCCACCGAAGCGCGCAACGCGTTCCAGTCCGAACGATGCAGCGCCTATTCCGCCGATGCATCACGTCTCGCCGCCGTTCGCCTCGAGGCACCAGGCGGCCCGCAAACAGCCGACATCCTGCCGGAGCGCATCGCCAGAGAGCCGCTGAGCCCGGTCGTGCGCGGCGGGGACAGGCAATGGCTCACGCTGGTGCGCTGGGTGCTGTTTGCGCTCGTGACGGCAGAAGAAGTGGGCGTGACGCGGGACAACCTGCAAGCGCGCCTCGCCGATCCCGCCGTGAAGCGGGCGCTGACAGGCGACGATGCGATTGCGCGAAGTCTTGGCGTCGAGCAGGGATGGATGGTGCGCGCCGTGCGCAGCGTCGGCAATTACGGCGAAATGTTCGATCGAAATCTGGGCCCAGGTTCACCGATCAAGCTGGATCGCGGTCTGAACCGGCTATGGACGCAAGGCGGCCTGATGATTGCGCCGCCGCTTCAATAAACGTGCAGGGTGACGCCATGAGTCAGTTGCACATTTACATGACGGTGTCCGTATTCGCGCTCGTCATCCTGCTGATCGCGTTCAACGTGATCGATATGGCGGTCGCGGCGTTGACGGGAACGTGCGTCCTGATCGCGCTCGGCATTCTGGACGCGCAGGATCTGATTGCCGCGACCAGCACGGCGGCGGGACCGCTCGGCTTGTTGTTCGGCGGGATGGTCGTAGCGCGTATTCTGGCCACCACGGGCATCTTCGAATTGATCGGCGATCTCTATCTGCGCGCGACGGGCGGCAGCGGCATGCGCTTTCTGCTCATACTCGTCGCGCTGGTCGCGCCTGTTTGCGCCGTGCTGCCCAACGCGACCACCGTCATCTTGCTGGCGCCCGTCATCATCCGTGTGTGCATCGCGCTCGAGACCGACTACGTGAGACCCATGCTGCTCACGGCCATCATCAGCAATTCGGCCGGGCTCTTGACGCTGGTGGGCGATCCCGCGACGTTTCTCGTCGGAAGCGCGGTTGGCATGTCGTTCGGCGAATATTTGCGCCGGGTCTCGCCGGGCGGACTCGTTGCCGTGCTTGTCATCGTGCCGCTTCTGCCGATCCTCATGCCCGACCTGTGCCGTCTGAAGCGCGAGCTTTTGCCTCAGGCACGCACGAAGCGGATCGAGCGGCCCGTCTATGCGGCGCTCGCGGGGGCCGTGTTGATCATGATGGTGTTGCTGTTCATTGGCGGCGAATATCTGCCGACGCGTATCGTGCCGCCTGCCGTCGCGCTGATCGCGAGTGCGCTGGCATTGCTGGTGGGCATTGCCGGCAGGTTCGAGCCAACTGAAAACGTACTGCGCGACGTCGACTGGAAGACCTTGTTGTTCCTCGCGAGCATCTCCTGTCTGGTGCAGGCCATGAGCAAGACGGGACTGCTGCAGGTCATGGCACTCAACCTTTATCGCGTGTACGGCGGGCAATTGACGCTCGTCGCGCTGACGCTGCTGTTCGGCATTGGTTTGCTGTCGAGCCTGCTTGCCAACGTACCGGTTGCGGCCGCATCGGTCGTCATGGTGAAGGGCTATCTCGTCATGGCGGAGGTCGTGCCCGAGACGGCGCTCTCGCCGGGATTTTCCGACTGGCCCAATGCTTCGATTCCCGTGTTCGTCGCGATGATGTTTGGTGCGACGCTGGGCGGCAATGCGACGCTCGTGGGGGCGGCCGCCAATATCGTTGCGTCGGGCATCTGTGCGCGACAGGGAACACCCATCACGTTTGGGAAATTTCTTCGCTATGGCGTGCCGATTACGGTCGTGCAACTGGCGGTGTCGGCTGCTTATGTGGTGGTGCTGGGTCGGGTGTTTCGGTGAGTGGTCGCGGGCGTTGCTGGCGTGTGCCGGGATCGAAAAGAGGCGGCGACGTACTTGCCAGGACAGTCGTTCAGGTCGCCGACGCGATATGGCCGCGTCGGAGTCGAGCCGCTTGGCCGTCGATTGCGCTACAGGTCAGCGGACATCGCTCAGCGCGACACTTTCCGTTTCGTGCCAGCCAACGAAGCGAATGCCGCCGCTCTCCGTAACAGACGGCTACGAAGGAATGATCCGTTCGCGCTTCAATCGGTCGAAGAGCGCGAAAAACGCATCCGGTGTGCGCTGATAATCGAGGAAGCCGGCTTGACGGCTCTTGCTCATGTCGGTCAGCACTTCCATCGGACGTCCGAGGTCGGCATCCGTATGCCACCACGACACGAGCCTGTCGATAGCCGGTTCCTTCAACTGGTAGCGGCCCGCGATGTCCGCCCATTGCCTGCCCGCATCCTGCATGCGATGTTCAAGCGGACGCGTCTCACCGTCGAAAGGCGCGGGGTCGATGCCGAAATACTGCGCGAGCTGGGACCACATCCACTTCCACCGGAACACGTCGCCATTGACGACGTTGAAGTCCTCGTTGCGCGCGGCGGGCGAGGTGGACGCCCACTCGAGATGCCGCGCGAGCAGGCGCGCGTCGGTCATATCCGTGAGACTGTTCCATTGGGCGGCCGAGCCGGGAAACACGAACGGTTGCCCCGTTTCCTTGCACAGCGTCGCGTACACGGCGAGCGTGACGCCCATGTTCATCGCGTTGGCGAGCGCGAAACCGATGATCGTATGCGGTCGATGCACGCTCCAGCCGAAGTCATATCGACGCGCGGCTTCGAACAACCGGTCTTCCTGCTCGTAGTAGAAGTTATCGACGGGTTGCCGGCCTTGTTCCTCCCGAAACGGCGTGAGCGGGACATTGCCTTGCGCATACGCTTCAAAAGGCCCGAGGTAATGCTTGAGGCCCGTGACGAGCGCGGCGTGTTCGAGCTTGCCGGAAGGGCCGAGCGCATCTAGCACGTGACGCACCATTGCGCCGTTCACTTCGATGTTCTCGCGCTCGGTTGCCTGTCGCGACCATGCGGTGAAGTAGACGTGACTGAAATGCTGCCCTTGCAGCGCATCCGTGACGGATTGCGCGGAAGTGAGATCGGCGGTGACGGATTCGACGCCGTCGGGCGCTTGGGTGCGTCCGCGCGAGAGACCCGTTACGTTCCAGCCTCCGCATGCCAGCAGATGCTGCGCGAGATTGCCGCCGACGATGCCCGTCGCGCCAATGATGAGTGCCCGTTTGTCCATGTAAGGTAAATATCGAAAGTAGCAGTGTTGGCAGGAAGAATCTTCGGATGCGCGCGCATTGCCGCGGGAAGCGGACTATACGCTCTGAAAAGTCCGGCTGTCGGGCCGTATGCCGTCGAAAGCACACGTCAGCAAGCGATGTACCGCTTCATACGAGAGCGGCCTCGGGTTGTAGTAGGGAGCCTGCATGGCTGCCGTGGCGGCAGCGTGAATGTCGGTTGAGCGAAGGCCTAGCGCATCGAGAGACGCGGGTGCATCGAGCGAGCGGCCAAGGTCGTGCAGCGCGGCGGCGGGTTCTCGCGTCTCCAGTGCCTTGCACAGGCGTTCGTAGGCCGCTGGCGCGGCGGGCAGATTGAACGCCATCGAATAAGGCAGCATCACCGCATGCGTTTCTGCGTGCGGCAGATTGAACATTCCGCCAAGCGTGTGGCACACCTTGTGATGCAATGCCATGCCGACACTCCCCAGCACGGTCCCGCACAGCCAGGCACCATACTGGGCGGCTTCGCGCGCCGCGATATCGTCCGGCTGCGTGACGATGCGCGGCAGCGCATTCGCGAGGCTGCGGATGCCTTCTTCGGCGAAAAGCGACATCACGGGGTTGGCGTCCTGCGCATAGAGCCCTTCGGCGGCATGCGCAATGGCATTGAGTCCGCTTGTCGCCGACAGCGACGCGGGCAAGGTCAGTGTGAGACACGCGTCGTAGATCACCGTGCGCGGCAGCACGCGATAACTCTTGCCGGTCTTTTTCTCGCTCGCCGACGTCATGCCGTAGATAGGCGTGACTTCGGAGCCGGCGTAGGTGGTTGGAATGGCGAGAATCGGCAACGAGGTTTCGAGCGCAATGGCTTTCGCGAGTCCGAGCGTGGAACCGCCACCCGCTGCGACGAGTCCGTCCGCGCCCGCTGCGAGCGCCGCCGCGACCCCTTCCTGCGCGGTTTCGACGGGCACATGCATGACGGCCCGATCGAACATGTCCGCACAGCGCTCGCCTGCGAGCTTGCGCACGCGGTCGGCAAGAAAGCGCTGCTCGGGCGTGCAGAGCACGAGCGCGCGGCGGATGCACAGTTCGTCCAGTTCATCCGCGAGGCGCTCGATCGCTCCCGTGCCAAAGACGATGCGGCCGGGCCGGCTGGTGTAGGTGAAGGCAATCATGAGGATGGGCTCAGGACGAAGTCGAATGAGAGCGTGCTAAATGGCGTCGCCATCACCGTACCGTCGGGCGCCGTGCCACGCTCGTGGCGAGTCCATGGCGCAATCAGCGACGAACGTACGCCGAATACGGCGTCCGAGTCGAGGTAATGATCGCCCTCGCGGAAAACGTGCGTGACGAGCCGTTCATAGCCGGGCGCCGAAATCATGAAATGCAGATGCGCCGGGCGCCACGGATGACGGCCCAGCGCTTCGAGCATGCGTCCCACGGGACCATCGTGCGGAATCGGATAGGGCTCCGCCACGATCGAGCGAAAGTGATAGCGTCCATCGGCAAGGCTGTGCAGCACGCCTCTTGCGCGATGCGTGTCGGCGTCGCTGGTCTGGACATCGTAGAAGCCGTCGGCGTCCGCCTGCCAGACTTCGATGCGCGCACCGCTCACCGGCTCGCCGTTCCGACCACGCACGACACCCGACACGAAGCAGGGTTCGCCGCGCGCGCCGTTGGCGACGTCGTCGCCGTTGCGGTATTCGGGCGCATTGTCGACGAAGAACGGGCCGAAGACGGTCGCTTCCGTGCAGCCGCTGGGCTTGCGATGCGCCATTGCCGTCACGAGCATCGACAGGCCCAGCGTATCCGACAGCAGAATGAATTCCTGGCGGCGGTCGTCCGTGATATGACCGACGTCGGTCAGAAAGCGGATGCCGGCTTCCCATTCGCGCTCGGTCAGGCCCACTTCGCGGGCGAAGGCGTGCAGATGCCGCACGAGGCTCGTGACGATCGTCTTGAGCCGCTCATCGGGCGCGTGTTCGTGGCGTGCAAGAACGGCATCCGTGATGGTGTTCTCGTCGAGGTTTCGCATTGATCGAATCCGTTGATATGACTAGCGGTTGTCGACGCGCTTGAGGAACGGACGGATATCCACGCTGCGCCAGATTCCCGCCTTGTTGAACGGGTCGTTGCTGTTAAAGCGCATCACGTCGCCGATCTCGTCTGCTTCGAAAAGAAAGAAACTGCCGATCATCGTTTGCTGATCGCCTGCCAGCAGCGGGCCCGACATGACCATCCTGGCGGGCGAAGTGGCCAGATAAGCCTTGTGTTCTTCGTAATGGGCAAGACGGCGTTCGACCATGTTGTCATGGTCGAGGCAGTAGACGGTGTAGTGCATCGCAACTCCTGAATGAAGTGAGAAAAGAATTCAGCGGCAAATCCCGGCTTGCGCTTCGACAGCGCGCACGATGGAGAAGAAGTCCAGATCCGCGCCGTCGCCCTCTGCGTAGCGCGCGAACTGCTCGCGCACGAGCGCCGCGGCTGTCATCGGTACGCCGGCCTGCGCGCCCGCGTCGACCACGAGCGACATGTCCTTGAGCATTTGCCGCGATGAAAAGGCCGGGGAAAAGTCCCGCTTCTTCAGCGGATCGAGTTTGTATTTGACGAGCGGGGACGCCGCGACGCTTTCGCCGATCACCTCCAGCATCTCGGCCCAGTCGAGGCCGCCCTTTGTGCCGAGCGTCAGCGCTTCAGCCAGCAGCACAGCCGTCGAGCCGACCAGATGATTGATGGCGAGCTTCAGATAACGTGCCTGCTGATCCTCGCCGACGTAGTACTGGCGCGCGGACATCGCCTGAAAGACGGGCAACGCGCGGGCATACGCGCCTTGCGGGCCGGATGCGAACACGGTGAGCTGCGCCTTGTCGGCAAGGACGGTGCTGCCCGACACGGGCGCGCAGATATAGCCCATTCCGCGCTTGCGTGCCGCGTCGCGAACTTCGCCCGACGCCGTGGGCGAGACCGTGCTCATGTCGATATAGACAGTGCCGTCGTGTGCGTTTTCGATTACGCCGTGTGCGCCGAGCGCGATCTTACGCAAGACGGCATCGTCGGGGATGATCGAGAACACGAGCGGGGCCGAACGCCCGACGCTGGCGACATCCTCAGCGCGGCGCGCGCCGAGTCGAACCGCTTCTTCGACGCGCGCTGCGTCGACGTCATACACGGTCACGTCGAATCCTGCGGCGAGCAGATTGCGCACGATCGGCGTGCCCATCTTGCCGAGGCCGATCCAGCCGATCGGTTGTGCGTTGTGTTTCTCTTGCGTTTGCGGCATGTCGTCACCGTACCTGGGGATTGATGAGAATCTTCATCTTGTCGCTGCCTGTGTCGCTCAGCACGTCGAAGCCTTTTTCGACGACATCGTCGGCATCGATCAGATCGTGGATGAGCTTTTCAACCGGGAACTTGCCGTTCGCGATCATGCCGATGATGCGCGGCCAGATCGTAACGGGGTAACACCATGTTCCTTCGATTCGAATGTCCTTCAGCGACCATTTCATCGGATCGACGCTTGCAGTGCCGACATGCAGACCTGCCTGGACCACGGCGCCCGCAGAACGCACGGCATCGACGCAGGCGTTCAGCGCATGCTGGTTGCCCGCGCATTCGATCGCGACATCGACGCCCACGCCTTCCGTCAAATCGCGAATCTTTTGCGGCAGGTCGCCGTCGGATGGATCGAAGATTTCAGTCGTGACGCCGAAGCCGGCCATCTTCGCGGCGCGCGCCGCATTGGGTTCGCTGACGAAGATCTTGGTGGCGCCCGCTGCGTGACAGGCAAGGGCAGCCAGCACGCCAATCGGGCCCGCCCCTGTAATCAGCACCGTCGAGCCCACCGTGACGCCGCCACGGTCCACGGCATACAGTGCGACGGCAGCTGGTTCGATCAGCGCACCCTGCTTGTCGCTGACGGTGTCGGGCAGGCGGTTCGCGTGATAGTCATTGAGCACTGTGTATTCGGCCATACCGCCACCGTCCCAGCTGAGCCCGACGCAACCCATCTTCGTGCAGAGATGGCGCATGCCGCGCGCGCAGTAATAGCACTGACCACACGACGCGAGCGGCATCACCGAGATACGGTCGCCGCGCTGCACGTTCTTCACGTCCTTGCCGACTTCGACGACCTCCGCGCTGAACTCATGACCCAGAACCTGAGGCGCTTTTGCTCCCGTCAATGCATGCGGCTCGGTCGGCACGACGATGGGACCCGCCTGATACTCGTGCAGATCGGTGCCGCAGATGCCGCACCACAGCGGTTTGACGATCATCTGGCTCGCGCCCATGCTCATCGGGTCGGGTACGTTCTCGACCCGGATATCGTGCGCACAGTGAAAACGCACTGCTCTCATATTCGACTCCTTGGTTGAACGGGCCATTCGTATGGCCTCGTATGGATCTGGAAGATTCAGCGTTGCCGGCGGCTCACGTAACACGCGGATGCGCCGATGATGATGACGCCCTTGACAATGATCTGCGCCTGCACGGGCATGCCGATCAGCAGCACGATGTTGAAGACGATGACGAGAATGGCTGCGCCCGCGAGGCCGCCCAGCAGCGAGCCGCGGCCGCCGGAAAGCGCGAGCCCGCCCATCACGGCGGCGACGATCGAATCGAGTTCGAAGCCGCGCCCCACCCAGTTGTCGACGATGCCGACATAGCCCGACAGGATCAGTCCCGCCAGCCCCGCCAGCAGCGCACTGATCACGTAACACGCGATACGCACGGTGTCGGGACTCACGCCGACCAGCCTCGCGGCCACGGCGTTGCCGCCCACCATGTACACGCGCCGTCCGAACGTGGACAGATGCAGCAATGTGCCGAACACGATCGTGCACACGAACAGCAACAGCACGTTGACGGGCACTGCCGCGATCGAGCCTGTTCCCATCACGTGAAAGAGCGGTGGTACGTTGCCGGAAGGCGCGCCCTGCGTGTAGGCGAAGCGCAGGCCGTCGAGCACGACGGCGGTGGCGAAGGTCGCGAGAAACGGCGACACCTGACGCTTCGTGACAAGCAGGCCGTTGAGCAACCCGGCACCGATGCACAGCACGAGCGTGACGCCAAAGACGGCTGGGGCTGAATGGTTCGTGTCGTCGAATGCAGTGG
The DNA here is from genome assembly GCA_001319865.1 of Burkholderia sp. E7m39. GTDB lineage: Bacteria > Pseudomonadota > Gammaproteobacteria > Burkholderiales > Burkholderiaceae > Paraburkholderia > Paraburkholderia bengalensis. Next base: position 13,473 of record BBSL01000228.1, read on the forward strand.
CAATCACGGCCGCCGTCGCCATCACGGAGGCAACGGACAGATCGAGTCCGCCCACGAGAATCACGAACACCTGGCCGATCACGACGATGCCGAGCGGCGCGAACTGCACCAGCATGTTGACGACGTTATCGGCGCGAAGGAAAGTGGGCGACCACGCGCCCGAAAGCGCAATCAGCGCCACGAGAAACAGATAGATGCCATAGCGCTGTACGACACGCAGCGACAGCGTGCGCACCGGTGGGGCGTCGCTGCGCGGAGCAACCGAGTTCATGCGAGCCTCCGCTTTTGCTGGACGTTGACGCAGACGGCCGCGATGATCGCGATGCCCTGCACGATGAGCTGATACTGGGACGGCACGCCGGCAAAGTTGATCAGATTGTTGAGCATGCTGAGCAGATACACCCCCAGCAACGTGCCGACGACACCGCCGCGCCCCCCGCTCAGAATCGTGCCGCCGACGACCACGGGCGTGATCGATGCCAGCGTGTAGTTGGCGCCGAGATACGGTTGACCCGAGCCGAACTGGGCGGCGAGATAAATGCCCGTGAGGCCGGCGCAGAGCGACGAGAACGTGTAGACGGATAGCATCACCCGTTTGCGCGGAATGCCCGAGAGCGTTGCCGCGTTGTCGTCGTCGCCGACGAGATAGACGTACCGGCCGAGGCGCGTATTGCGCATGAAGTACGACACGCCGGCATAAAGAAGCAGCACGACGGTGGCGGTGACGGGCACGTTGGCGTAGCGGCCGTAAGCCAGCGCGTCGAAGCCGTCCGGCACGCTGCCTGCGGGGCCGTTCGCGTAGTACAGAATGCCGCCTTGCAGGATGGCGCCCATACCCAGCGTGATGATCAGCGGATGCACGCGCAGCCACAGCACGAGCAGGCCGTTGGCCAGTCCCACCGCCACGGACAACGCAATCGCGACCGAAATCGCCATGCCCCATCCGCCTTGTGTCGCATCGGAGATGCCGGATGTGAGCGTGGCTGTCACGCTGATCAGCGAACCCACGGACAGATCGATGCCGCCTGTCAGAACGGCGAGCGTCTGCCCGAGCGCGACGAGCGCAAGACCCGTCGCCTGCTGATGGACGTTCAGCAGATTGGACAGCGTCGAAAAACGGTCGTTGACGTGTGTGCCCGTGACAAACAGCACCGCGATCAACACTGCGACGATGAATGGCGCCGCGTTCGGCGAGACGTGGCGTCTAATGAGCGTACGCATGTGCGCCTCCCGTCTGCGCGAGCTGCGCACCGCCCGTTGCGAGCGCCATGATGTCGTGCTCGGTCATCTGCTGGCCACTGACTTCGCCCGCGATACGCCCTTCGCGCATCACCAGCACGCGGTCGGACATGCCGATTACCTCCTGCAATTCGGAACTGATCATCAGAATGCCGAGGCCGCGATTCGTCAGTTCGCGCATCAGGCGATAGATTTCCGCCTTCGCGCCAATGTCGACACCGCGGGTCGGCTCGTCGAGAATCAGCACGCTGGTGCACACGCGTACCCATCGGCTGATGAGTACCTTCTGCTGGTTGCCTCCCGACAGCGTCGCGACGCTGCCTGCGGGCCGCGCGCCCGCGATGCCGTATTCTCGGATTGCATCCGCGCCTGCCGTGCGCTCTTCTTTCGCTCTGAGCAGCCCAAAACGGGACACGCGCCGCAGGGTAGTCGCCGTGACGTTCTGCGCGACATTCAGGTACATCAGCAAGCCTTCGGATTTACGGTCTTCCGTGACAAAGCCGAGACCGAGGCGGATCGCCGTAGCCGGCGTCATACGCGTATGGCGCGCGCCGCGCACTTCGACCGTGCCGCGCGCGGGCAGCGCGCCGAACACGCCGGACGCGAGTTCGGTGCGGCCCGAGCCGACCATACCCGCGAGCCCAACGATTTCGCCCGCGCGCACGCAGAGCGAAGCATCGACTACTCGATTGCCGACCTGCAGACCTTCGACGTTCATCAGCACCGTGCCGCCCGGGGCCAGCGTGGACTTTGGCGGATAAATGTCTTTCATTTCACGGCCGACCATCATGCGCACGAGCTCGGCGCGTGTCGTTTCCGGCACGGCTTGTGTGCCGATCTTGCGGCCGTCCTTCATGACGGTCACGCGGTCGCACAGTTCGAAGATTTCATCGAGCCGGTGCGAGATGTAGATAATGGCGACGCCGCGCGCGCAGCACGCGCAGCCGTTCGAACAGGAGCTGCACCTCCTTGCCGGCGATGACCGCCGTCGGCTCGTCGAGGATGAGGACGCGTATTTCGCTCGCCATCGCCTTTGCGATCTCGACCATCTGCTGGCTCGCGACGGAGAGCGCGCCGACCCGCTCGCGCGGATCGAGTTGTACGCCGAGTTCGTGTAGCAACGTGGCGGCGCGTTCGTTCATCGTGCGGTGGTCGATCGTGCCGAAACGTGTGCGAGGCTCGATCCCCGCGAAGATGTTCTGCGCGACGCTCGACTGCGGAAACAGCACGAGTTCCTGATAGATGATGTGAACCCCGTGCGCCTTTGCGTCCGCGGGGGACTTCCACGCGACGGGCTGGCCGTCGAAGCACAATGCGCCCTCGTCCGGCAGATACGCGCCAGCGAGCACTTTCATCAGTGTCGATTTGCCCGCACCATTTTCGCCGACCAGTGCGTGAATTTCGCCCCCGCGCACGCCGAAGCTCACGTCATCGAGGCTCTTGACGCCAGGGAACTGCTTGACGATGCCGCTGACCTGGATGACGTCGGGCGGTGGCGCGACGCCATCACCTGAAAAACCCGATATGTGCGCGTTCATTTCTCACCCGGCAGCTTGATCTTGAACGTCGACGGGTTGTAGTCCGCTCCCATGCCGCCGTCGATGATCTTGTCAGGCGGGCCCTTCGCATCGACCACCTGATCGATGTACTGGTCGGGATGCGGCACCGATGCCGTCTCGTCGCCGCGCGTCAGCGCGATCTGCGGGCTGATCTCGTAGATCTTCGGCAACGGCTGACCCTGCAGCACCTTGAGCGCGACATCGAGCGACGTGCCGCCCATCGAAGGCGGATAGCCGATCTCGAGCATCGGAATCTTGTACTTCAACGCCAACTGCAGCGGCCCGTTGAGGTCGGCTGTCGTGTGCGGCGGAATTTCACCGGGCTTGAAGCCAGCCGCAAGGAACGCTTCGATCGAGCCCGCGACGGGCAAGCCATGCGCGCACCATACGGCGTTGATGGTGTGCCCGTACTTGGCGATCATCGCCTGCATCTGCTGCTTGGCCTTCACGGGGCTCCAGTCGGAGTAGACCGTGTCGAGCACCTTGATGCCGGGATATTGCGAGAACACTTCGTGTGCGGCGGCTTCACGGTCGGCGCTGACGCTGGAGCCCGCCTGGCCCGCCAGCATGATGACGTTGCCCTTGCCGTGCAGCTTCTCGACGATCCATTGCGCCCACACGCGGCCCATCATCGCATCGGAACCCGTCACGAACGATACGAAGTTATCCGATGAAATGCGCCGGTCGACCATCACGACGGGAATGCCCTGTTTCATCGCACGCGTGACCACGGGGTCGAGCGCCTTTTGCGTGTTTGCACTGACGATCAGCAGGTCCACGCCTCGCGAGATCAGGTCCTGAATGTCGGCGGCCTGTTTGGCGTCGTCCATGTTCCCGTTGGTGATCAGCAATTGCTTGATCTGGTCGGGATGCTCGGCCGCGGCTTTCATCAGCGAGTGCTGCATCACGACGCGCCAGCTGTCGCCGAGTCCCGCGTTGGAAAAGCCGATCACGTAGGGCGGTTTCTTCTTGAACTTCGCGGTATCGGAGAACGGAATCTGCACCGCGGGATTGAACAGGAACGTGCGCGCCGCGCCGGTGTAGTCTGCGCGTGCGGCACAGGAGGCCGTCAGGATGAATGCCGCAGCGGCGAATACGCTTGCACGGTGAAAGCGGGTCGAACGACGCATGAATGTCTCCGTAAATGTTTTGATATCCGTCGGAAGACGCGCGCGTCGCCGTCCCTGCTTTTCAACGCGCCTGGCCGTCACATGCACCGGTAACGGGTTCTATAATCTGGCGTTACCGATGCTGGACACAGCGTGCTTCCCGACGGCGCCAATGTGGCATGGTTGACGGAGCGCATCTAGCAATTGCCATTACTAGTAATGGCAGTAACAGGGAAAGCATGAGGAGGCGAAACATGGAAAAGCAGCAGCGCCTGAACGAACTGGCCGATTTCCTGAGGACGCGCCGCGCACGTCTTCGGCCTGAGGACATCGACTTTCCGAGTGGCGCCCGCCGCAAGACACCGGGCCTGCGCCGTGAAGAAGTGGCCGAACGCGCCGGTATCAGCGTGACCTGGTATGCGTGGCTCGAGCAGGGCAGGGAAGTGAATGTGTCGTTCAAGACGATCGAAAGCCTCGCCAATGCGCTGAAGCTTTCGCCGCACGAGCGCACGCATCTGTTCGAGCTGGCCAATCACTACACGCCGCCTGGCCCGTATCCGATTGCACAGAACGTGACGGATACGGTTCGGCGCATGCTCGATCAGCTTGGCAACATGCCGGCGTATGTCGTCGACGGCAACTGGAACTATGTGACGTGGAACGAAGCAGCTGTACGCGTGTTCACCGACTTTCGCAAGATGCCTGCGGGCCGCTGCAATCTGCTGTGGTTCACGTTTCAGCAAGACGGCGCGCGTGCGCTCTTTCAGGGCTGGGACGCCTACGCGAAATGCGTGTTGGCGCAGTTTCGCGGCGACTACATTCTTCGACCTTCCGGTGAGGTTTTTTTGCGGGATCTCGTCGAAGAACTGAGCGATACGGATGCTGACTTCTGCCGCTGGTGGGCGGAACACGAAGTGCTCAAGCGCAGCGACTGGCGCAAAGTGATCGAGCATCCGGTAGCCGGGTTGCTCGAGCTCGATGCGCTATCGCTGGAAGTGCCCGATGCGCCGGGGATGCGCATCATGGTCTACACGCCCGCGCCGTCGACGGATACTGCCCAGCGCATCGAGGCGCTGATGAAAGCCAGCAATGCGGCTGCAATTCCCGTTCAAGCCGCTACGGTACTCGATACATTTCGAAAGTCGCGGGTTTCGAAAACAGGGCGCGGCGGATGATCTTCCAAACCAATCTTTTTTGCCCTTTTTCTGCCATTCGCTAGCGCCACGCAGCGATCGCACGAACGGCTTTTAAAACGCCCGCATCCGTCGATGCCCGACGCGCGGATGTCGCTCCCAGAGGGCTCCATCGACGAGCCCCCGTCCTTTACGAAGTGGCCGGCTCAGGGCTGCTTGCTCCACAGATCGTCAATCGCGCGGATCGCCAGCAGATATCCATTTGCTCCTGCCCCGCAGATTACCGCCGTGGCCGCGACCGAGATGGTCGAGTGACGATATTCTTCCGAGCGCGCGTGGATGTTGGTGATGTGCAATTCCACAACCGGACGCCTGACGAGCTTGACTGCATCGAGCACCGGAATTCGACCGAACGAAAAGCCGGCCGGATTGATGATCAGCGCGGCATCCTGAAGGAACGCTTCCTGAATCCAGTCGATCAGGTCGTTTTCGCTGTTGGTCTGACGGAATACGCAGTCGAACCTGAGCGCATCGGCGAGTGTCAGGCAGCTCTGTTCGATGTCCGCAAGCGTGGTGGTGCCGTAGATGTGTGGCTCCCTGACGCCGAGCATGTTCAGGTTCGAACCATTGAGGATATAAAGTTTGCGAGTCATGGTTTCAATGTGTGGAGGAACGTTCGAGGGCAGTGCCTTTGGTTTCCCGCGATACCGCAATCATGAGAAACGAGAGCAGATTCAATGAGCCACACACGGCGACGATGGCCCAGGGAGAACCGTGAAAGGCATTCAGCAGCGCGACGGCGACAATGGGCATCGGGCCGCCAGTGCAGGTTCGCTCCTGAGTAGGACAGCGCGGACCCCGTGTAGCGTGCCTCGGTCGGAAAGGACTCGGCGAACCAGACCGGCTGGATGCCGCTCTGGAACTGCGTAAAGCCGAGGAACGCGCCCATCACGGCCATGGTCATGGCGATCGAGTTCTGGTTCAGAATCGGAAAGTAGACCAGGCAGCAGATCAGCGTGCAAAACGAACCGAGCATCAGCGCGCGCTTGCGTCCAATCCTGTCACTCAGATAGCCGCCCGCCAGTGCGCCGACGATGGCGCAGACATTGGCGATCATCAACAGCATGAAGCCCGTCTGCTTTGGCACGCCGAGGTGTTTGGTCAGATAACTGAGCGAAAACACCACGATCAGGTAAAACAGTGCAGCGGGCCCGCAAAAGAACAGCGTCAGGCGAAGTGCCGTGCGCCAGTGGTACTTCAGCACGATGCCGAGCGGATTCGCGGCGCGTGTCCGTACGCCGCTTTTGTTGAGTGCCTCGAAGGCCGGTGTCTCGGATACACGACTGCGGATGTAGATGCCCAGCAGCACAAGAACAAAGCTGGCGAGAAACGGGATTCGCCATCCCCAGGAATCAAAATCGTCGGATGAAAGCACGGCTGCCAGCGTGAACAGCGTGAAATTGGCGAGAATCTGGCTAAGGGGCGAACAGATGCCGAGCAAGCCCGAATACCAGCCGCGTCGTGCTGCCGATGCGTGCTCTACCGCCATGAGTTGAGCGCCCGTCGATTCACCCCCGAGCGCGAAACCCTGGATGATCCGCAGCGAAACCAGCAACGTCGGCGCGAGGATGCCGACCTGCTGATAGGTGGGCAGCAAGCCCATCAGGAACGACGACACGCCCATCACGGAGACGGTGACCAACATCAGTTTGCGGCGACCCCAGCGGTCGCCGAGCATTCCGCACACGATCGCACCCAGAGGACGCGCGGCAAGCCCGGCCCAGAAACTGGCGAGCGACGCGAGCAGCGAGGCGGTCGGGTCGAGGGACGGGAAAAAGAGCTTCGGAAAGACCGTCGCCGCGACCACGCCGTACAAAGCGAAATCGAACCATTCGAGCGCGGTGCCTACGGTTGCCCCGGCCACCGCCCGGCGCGCCATCTGGTGGGCCTGCGCGGACTGGCTCGCTGCGGCGAGATCCGGGTCAGCAAAAGATGACATGTTGTCTCCTCATTTCTGTGTGGTGAAACGTTCGTTGTCGTGCCGAACAAGTGCTATTGTTCGCGCTGCACAGAGGAACCGTTCCGCGGCGGAACTCCATTTCGTATTGTGGAAACCACAAGAGATGTCGCTCAAACAAGGCCTACGCATTCTGGATTTTCTGGCGTCGCAAGGCGAAGGCGCGGGCCTCGTGGCGATTGCCGACGCCTTGTCCCTGCCGCGCAGTTCGTGCCATCGCTTGCTCACCGAACTCGTTGCGGGCGGGTACGTCAGGCAACTGGTCGATCACAGCCGCTACATTCTGACAATGCGGATGACGTCGAACGGGCTCGAATTCCTGAGCCTCACGGGTATCGCCGATATTGCGCAACCCATCATCGAACGTGTTGCCGCGCGGACGGGCGAATTGGCGAGGCTGTCGTTGGTCGACGGGGAAGCGATCATCTGGGTGGGCAAGGCGGATGGGCAGCGCGTCGGCTTTCGCTACGATCCCGACATGGGTCAGGCAGCACGACTTTCGTGCACATCGACCGGACATGCGTGGCTCATGACGATGACCGACGAACAGGCGCTCGCGCTCGTTCTGAAGCAGGGCTTCGGACAGCCGAACGAGTTCGGACCCAATGCACCGACGACAGTCAAAGCGCTGTTGGGGTTCCTGCAAGCCGCGCGTGTGCGTGGTTACGCGATGATCGACGAGGTGTTTGCGCCGCGAATGTCAGCGGTAGCAGTGCCCGTCATCAGCGGCTCGCGCTGCGTCGGAGTGATCAGTCTGGCCGGGCCACGGGTGCGCTTGACGGCCGGGAAGATCCACGAGTACTCGGTCCTGCTGCGCGAGGCTGCGAATGAGCTGGCCCAGTTGAGCAATATGGCGGGGTTCCCCAGCCGACCGCCGCTGGGCAAAGGATGACAGGAACGGAACCAACGCCGTGCGGCCGCCGAGGCAGGAACTCTTCGATCGTACGGCGGTTTCCGATACTTCGGCGTGGGTGGCCGAACGTCTCGGCATGGACGGCGGCACACCAGATCATCGGATCGGTTACGTAGACATCCTATTTAATTGATATGTGACTGACGTGGCCGACCGATTCCGATAAAGCGATAACCACAACAGACGTTCGTCGGTCCAGAACTCTTGACGATTGACCTCGCGCACAACAGAGTTGGCTGCTCGGCTATTGCTGCCTCCTGCGCAGTCGCTGCATCGCGCAATGTTTATTGAGGCGAGTGCTTAGCGAACCCGCCGGCCGGACACGCGTAACATTTAGCTTGTTTTTCGAATCCGTATCGCTTGAGATTGAGGATGGCAGTGTCGACCCTCCCAAAGCTATGCAGTCTTGTTCAATCGCGGCTGAAAAAATTCGATCATGCGAATCCCTCCGCTGAAATCCATCATTGCCTTTGAAAGCATTGCGCGCACCAAGAGTGTCAACCGTGCCGCTGAAGAGCTCGGCCTCACCGCGTCGGCAGTCAGCCATCAGTTGAGCAATCTCGAATCGATGATTGGTCAAACGCTATTCCAACGGACGGGACGTGGCCTTGTTCTGACGCCTACCGGCGAGCGTTATCTGTCTGACGTGACGGGCTCGCTGGCCGACCTTAGCCGGGCGACGGAGCGCGCATCGAGCCGGAAGGAGATCGACATTTTGCGCGTGCATTCGAGCCCGAGCTTCGGGCTGATGTGGCTGCTGCCGCGGCTGCCGTCATTTCAGGAAGCCTACGGGGACGTTCAACTGAATGTAGCTTGCTCGTACGAGAACGTTTCATTTTCAAACGGGTACTACGACATCGACATCCGCCACGGATACGGCGAGTGGAGCAACCTTGAAGTACGAACCGTCCGGGGTGAATTCATTGCGCCGCTCGCCTCGCCGGCCTACCTCGAGCGCCATCCGGTGAAAAGCCCGGAAGACCTGCTAGACCAGCGGCTTGTTTATTCGGAGACGCCTCTCGTCCAGTGGCGGCAGTGGTTCGGACGCGCCGGCGTCGCCGCTGCGCACAAGACGTTCGACTTCTCTTTCGACCGTTCGTACATGTCCATCGAGACCGCTTCGCTAGGCCTCGGAATCGCGCTGGAAAGCGTGATGATGGCGTCCCGCAAGATAAGGGACGGTTCGCTTGTGCAGGTATTTGACGATAGTCATTCGGTCGAGGTAGGGGCGCATCATCTGGTTTACCCCAGCCAGAACGCCGAATTGCCTCGAGTTGCAAAATTCCTCTCGTGGATCGAACAGGAAATCGAGCGCAGCAGACCGGGTTCGCAGGGATAACCCTGGGGCTGAAAATTTCTCAGCTACGGTTGAGAGGAACTGCGTTGATGCAAGGCGTGCGGGCGAACAAACTTCGCCTACACCTAGTTCATCAACGGAGACACTCACATGTTGCTCGAGAATCAAGTCGTTATCGTCACGGGCGCGGCGTCGGCACGCGGCATCGGTAAGGCAACAGCAAAGGTAATGGCGTCGCAAGGCGCGCGAGTTGCCATCCTGGACCTGAACCAGTCAGATGCAGAAAGTGCCGCGCATGATCTGGGCGAAGGCCACCTGGGTGTGGCTTGTGACGTTACCGACAAAGCGGCGTGTGTAGCCGCTGCAGGCGCGGTGGCAGAAAAATACGGCCGCATCGACGCGCTGATAAACAATGCGGGCATTACGCAACCCATCAAGACGCTCGAAATCTCGAAGAACAATTTCGACGCGGTCATCGGCGTCAGTCTGCTTGGAACGCTGTACATGTCACAGGCTGTTATCCCACACATGAAACAGCAGCAACGTGGCAGCATCGTGTGTATGTCGTCCGTCTCGGCGCAGCGCGGCGGCGGCATTTTCGGCGGACCCCACTACAGCGCAGCGAAGGCTGGCGTTCTCGGCCTTGCCAAAGCAATGGCTCGCGAATTCGGCGGCGACCATATTCGCGTCAATTCCATTACACCGGGCCTTATCCAGACGGACATCACTGGCGACAAGCTGACCCCGGAGATGCGCGCCGACATCATCAAGGGCATTCCGCTCGGGCGCCTCGGTGATGCAAACGACATCGCCAATGCTTGCCTGTTCCTGGCGAGCGACCTCTCCACGTATCTGACAGGCATCACGCTCGACGTCAACGGCGGCATGCTGATTCACTGACATCACCCACTTGTGTTCGCCCAGTTGGCGCACACGATGACGCACGAGGTCTAGCCAAGGCGTCTTGCCGCGCAAGCGGCCCCTAGAGGATGGAGCTGAGCCCGTCACAGCGACGGGTTCAGATGAAAGGAGACAACCCCATGAAGTCCAAACTGGCCACACCAGGTATCGGTGCAGACCTGCCCGCTTCCAGCGATATTTCAAGCTTCGAAGCGAGGACCTACGCAAAGGTCGCTCGGCGCCTCATTCCGTTCCTGATGCTCTGCTACCTCGGCGCATATCTCGACCGGGTGAACGTCGGCTTTGCGAAACTGCAAATGCTCAATGACCTGCGCTTCTCTGAAACCGTATATGGCATCGGCGCGGGCATTTTCTTTCTGGGCTACTTTCTCTTCGAAGTGCCCAGCAACGTGATTCTGCACAAGGTCGGCGCTCGCAACTGGCTCGCCCGCATCATGCTGACGTGGGCCGTCATTTCCGCGAGCTTTGTGTTTGTGAAGACACCCACGACGTTCTACGTTCTACGGTTCTTGCTTGGCGTCGCAGAAGCGGGCTTTGCCCCGGGCGTGATTCTCTATCTGACTTACTGGTTTCCGGCAGCCCGGCGCGCCAAGGCGCTTTCCATGTTTTTCATGGCAATTCCATTGGCCGGTATCGTCGGCGGTCCGCTGTCGGGCTGGATCATGCATGCTTTCCAAGGGGTGCATGGGCTCGAAGGGTGGAAGTGGCTGTTCATGCTGGAGGCCTTGCCTTCGTTGTTCCTCGGCGTCGCAATCTTCCTGTATCTCGACAACGGAATCGCCAGCGCCAAATGGCTCTCCGACGAGGAAAAATCCCTGCTCAGACGGAACGTCGACAGCGACCGCACGAAGGCGACGGAACACGTTTCCATTCGCGCTTTTGTTCGCGACCGTCGTCTGTGGTTGATGGCCGGAATCTATTTCTGCGTCGTGCTCGGACAGTACGGACTTACCTTCTGGTTGCCCACAATCGTTCGACGCACTGGTGTCGCAGATCCGCTGTGGGTAGGTGTGCTGACCGCGATTCCCTATCTTTGCGCCATCATCGCTCTGCCCATACTCGGAGGGAGTGCCGACAAACGTCGCGAGCGCCGACTCCACCTCGCGATTCCGATGCTGGTCGCTGCGGCCGCCTTCGCAACGCTGCCGATGTTGGGAAGCGTAGGTGCTTCGATTGTATGTGTGAGTGTCGCCGCTGCGGGCATCCTTGCCTCGTCCTCATTGTTCTGGGCGCTGCCCACTGCGGTTCTCGGCGGCATGTCGGCCGCCGCCGGAATCGCTGCCGTCAACTGTTTCGCCAACCTTGCCGGGTTTTTCTCGCCTGCCATCGTCGGGTGGCTCAACGACGTCACGGGCAAGGCGACCGCGGGTCTCATCTTTATTTCGACGGCCGTCGTGCTGGGCGCTGTTCTGGTGTTCTTCGTGCCGGCCAAGACGGTCAATCGCTGACCAAACTCTTTCAAGGAGACGAGTAAATGAGTACAACCGTCATCGAGGATGTAACGCTCGCCGAGCGTGCCTATCGCATCCGACGCAATGCCCTGCTAATGGGCGAAGTGCAGGGCCAAGGTTATATCGGTCAGGCGCTGGACATCGCCGACGTTTTGGCTGTCTCTTATTTCGGCGCAATGAACTACCGATCGGCCGAGCCAGAGTGGGAAGACCGCGACCGATTCCTGCTCTCAAACGGTCACTATGCCATCGCACTGTACGCTGCGCTCTTTGAAGCCGGCATCCTTCCGCAAGAAGAACTCGAGACGTATGGCAGCGACGATAGCCGCCTTCCGATGTCTGGTATGGCTAGTTACACCCCCGGCATGGAGATGTCTGGCGGTTCTCTCGGTCAGGGGTTGACCATCGCCGTGGGCCGGTGTCTGGGCTTGAAGCGCAAGGGCTCGAAATCCTTTGTGTACACGCTGTTTTCCGATGGCGAACTCGACGAAGGTGCAATTTGGGAAGGCCTTCTCTCGGCGGCTCACTGGAAGCTGGATAACCTCATTGCAATGATTGACGTCAACAATCAGCAAGCCGACGGCCCCTCGACCCAAATCATGGCCTTTGAGCCTCTCGTCCCTAAGCTCGAGTCATTCGGCTGGTATGTGCAACGCGTGAACGGCAACGACATCAACGCCGTGAAAGACGCGTTCGATAACGCCCGCAATCTGAAGGAACCGAAGCCCCGAATCATCGTCTGCGATACGAAGATGGGGTGCGGCGTCCCTTTCCTCGAGCAACGGGAAAAGAATCACTTTATTCGCGTCGATGCAGATGAATGGAAACTGGCGTTGGATGCACTTGATGAAACTTTTGCACGGAGCAAAGCATGAACTCGGTCGTCGATAAAAAGCCTCGTCTGACAACGTCTGCGATGATTGCTTCTATCGCCGGCGAAGGTCAGCTAACCCGTTCTGCTCCATTCGGCCACGCACTTGTCGATTTGGCCCGTACCACGAAGAACGTCATTGGCATGACGGCCGACTTGGGCAAATACACCGACCTTCATATCTTCGCGAAAGAATTCCCGGACCGTTATTATCAGATGGGCATGGCAGAGCAATTGCTGATGGGCGCCGCAGCTGGTTTTGCTCACGAGGGGGCGCAGCCGTTCGTCACCACGTATGCCGTGTTTGCAACTCGCCGCGCGTATGACTTTATTCACCAGACAATCGCCGAAGATGACCTCGACGTTAAAATTGTCTGCGCTTTGCCTGGACTGACAACGGGATATGGTCCGAGCCACCAGGCGGCCGAAGACCTGGCGCTGATGCGGGCGATGCCGAACATGACGGTGATCGACCCATGCGACGCGCTCGACATTGAGCAGATGGTGCCTGCCATCGCCGCACATAAAGGTCCCGTTTACGCACGCCTGTTGCGCGGTAACGTTCCCGCCGTGCTCGACGAGTACAACTACAAGTTCGAACTCGGCAAAGCGAAAACGCTGCGAGATGGCAACGATGTGCTCATCATCTCATCGGGCATGATGACGATGCGGGCACTGGAGACAGCGAAGGCTCTGGAAGCGGACAAAGTGGACGTTGCCGTGCTGCACGTTCCAACCATCAAGCCGCTCGACACCGAAACTATCATCCGTGAAGCAAGGCGAACCGGGAGAATGGTTGTGGTCGCCGAGAACCACACCGTCATCGGCGGCCTGGGTGAAGCTGTCGGGACGGCCCTCATCAGCGCTGGCGTGTCTTGTACGTTCAAACAGATCGCGCTGCCGGACGCGTTTCTCGACGCTGGCGCGCTACCGACTCTTCACGACCGTTACGGCATCTCGACCGACGTCATGGGTGCCAAGATCAAGCGGTGGCTTGCATAGTCGAAACCACTCGCACTGGACAAAGGCATCTAAACGCCGACCATAACGTCTGTCAAAACGACTTTTAGGTGCCAACCTGTGCGCCGCCAGGCGATGATAAAAGCCCGCCATTGAAGCGGGCTATTTCGATACGCCAGCATGAGCACACGACATGCGTCTCATGAAAAGTTATCGATTGTTCACCTGATGCACAGCGTCGAAAATGACCTCACCGAATACGCTCGCGCCCGAATGGCGGGGCGAATCATCGTATGTTTGCCGAGCGATACGGCCGGCCCAATCCAGATGAGGGAAGTCATGGCAACCGAATATTTCCAGCCATTGGGCGGTAACGAGATGCCGCGTTGCGGCGGCATTGCGACGATGATGCGACTCCCGAACGTCGGCTCCGCGGAAGGCCTCGACGCATGCTTCGTCGGCGTGCCCTTCGATCTCGGTACGTCGAACCGTACCGGCGCCCGCTTCGGGCCACGCCAGATCCGAAGCGAATCGGTGCTGCTGCGACCCTACAACATGGCGACGCGCGCCGCACCGTTCG